>NZ_FXYI02000024.1:0-27872 GCF_900184915.1 Clostridium sp. HV4-5-A1G
TTGTAGAATTTAATAAGTTATAGTATTTATTAAATTAGTATGTTTGAAAGATTTTGTTAATTATTTTTTACTTCTATTATAACATAGGCTATATATCAAAATATGTCGAAAAAAGAATAACATTTTAATGATATCTTTTAATTTATAACTAGAAAGTAGGAGGGAGAAGTAATGTAAGTCAGCAAATTTATTATTAATTGGTTACTTTATACATGACTTTAAGGGGTAAATTTAGAAGAGGAAAATAAAATAATTATTTTCCTCCTACTCGATTTTTTTTAATAAATTCTGCAGGGTCTGTGCATGATAAGCTGATTTTTCTGCAAAACTTTTGAATATTTCATTGATCTCTTTATTGTCTATTCTATCTGAGTATTGCTGGTAGTCTCTTACATTTTGCTGTTCATCCAGGAGCTTTTTCTTTAATATGTCTTCTGTTGTCAGATTCATTTTACCCTTCCTTTCTCTTTATATATTCTGTAATATAAAAGATTTTATTCATTTGAAATTTTGATGTAAGTATTCTTGTTATCCGTGTTTAATGATATAATCCTAATCGAACTATTTTCAAGTATGTATGTAAAAACAAGATGAGGAGAGTTAGATAAATGATTAAAGATTATAAGTATGATTATTTAATTCAGTGTATACAGGTGATAATTGGATATATAATAACAGCTTTGGGATTTAATTTATTTTTAAAACCCAATCAGATAGCCAGCGGCGGAATTGTAGGTATATCCTTACTGGCACAAAAAATCTTTCAAATATCTTGTTGTCAAATATGAATAGTTTTGCAAGGATAAAGTTAAAATAGAAAGTGAAAAAGGAATATCAGTGTAAAGGAGAGGTATATATGGAAAATTCCATGTTCTGTTACCAGTGTGAGCAGACAGCCGGAGGTAAAGGGTGCACAAAAAGCGGTGTCTGCGGAAAAACACCGGAAATTGCAAATTTACAGGATTTATTGATATATCAGCTGAAGGGAATCTCCAGTTATGCAAAACCCCTTATCGAGCAGGGAAAGGCTATTGACAAGGAGATAGTGAAATTTGTTGAAAATGCTCTGTTTACAACATTGACAAATGTCAATTTTGATGCTGAAGTCCATGTAAGGTTATTAAAAAAGTCACAAAAAGTGAAGGAGTCTTTAAGAGCTCAGGCACCGGAAGGGCAGTATCCGGATGCAGCTGAATATAACCTGAGTGATACCAGGGAAATGATGCTGAAGGATTCGGTGAAGGCAGGGATTATGTATGATCAGAGTCTTGATGCGGACATTCGTTCGCTGAGATCCACCATATTGTATGGATTGAAGGGCATAAGTGCCTATGGACATCAGGCGAGGTTTCTGGGGTACAGTAATGAACAGGTGGACAATATTTATTTTTTGGGGCTGGAAGCTACCACAAATGACAATTTAACTCTTGAAGATATGATACGCATGACCATGAGAGTCGGGGATATGGCTGTACAGGTAATGAAGACTCTGGATGAAGCCAATACTTCCACTTATAAAGATCCTTCACCTCATAAAGTGAATGTCAATATCAAAAAAGGTCCATTTATCATAGTGTCCGGACATGATTTGAAGGATCTGGAAATGCTCCTCAAACAGACGGAGGGCAAGGGAATTAATATTTACACCCATGGAGAAATGCTGCCTGCAAATGGGTATCCGGAACTGAAAAAATACAAACATCTGGTTGGAAATTTTGGATCTGCGTGGCAAAATCAGCAAAAAGAATTTGATGGAATTCCAGGATGTATTTTAATGACTACAAATTGTATGATGAGGCCAAGAGAAACTTACAAGGACAGGATATTTTCAACAGGTGTTGTAGGCTGGGATGGAGTAAAGCATATACCGGTTTTGGAAGACGGAACCAAGGATTTTAGTGAGATAATAGATAAGGCACTGGAACTGGGAGGATTTAAAAAAGATGAAGATGAAAAACAGATACTGGTGGGCTTTGGGCATCATGCAGCATTGTCCCATGCTGAAGATATAGTGGGTGCAGTCAAGGAGGGAAAGATAAGGCATTTCTTTCTGATAGGGGGATGCGATGGAGCAAGACCTGGAAGAAGTTATTATACCGATTTTGCCAAAATGGTACCCAAGGACTGCATAATTCTCACCCTGGCCTGCGGCAAATACAGATTCAATAAATTGGATTTTGGAACGGCGGCCGGACTGCCGAGACTGCTGGATGTAGGCCAGTGTAATGATGCCTATTCAGCAGTGAGGATAGCCACCGGACTTGCAGATGCTTTTGAAACAGATGTGAACAACTTGCCTCTTACTATTGTGCTTTCCTGGTACGAGCAAAAAGCCGTAGCTGATTTACTGGCACTTTTGTCCCTGGGAATAAAGGGCATATACTTAGGCCCAAGTCTGCCGGCATTCATATCCCCAAATGTGCTGCAGTATCTGGTGGATACTTTTGATATCAGACCCATAAGTACTCCGGAGGATGATTTAAGTACTTCGCTAAAGCAGGCAAAATAGAATTTTGAGATTTACATGAAAACAATGCTTCCTGTGTTAAAATTGAAATATCATGAAGTCAGTGATGTTTTCCAAGCAGTCCGTATAGAAATAAATTCAAAATATTTTCTTTATATTTTATACTTTTTTTATAGTAATCAGGTTGGTGCATGATGGATGCAGATGAAAGAAGAAATGTAAGCAGTGCATCATCTGAAAGAGATGGATCAATTGCTCCAGCTTTCTTCCCGACTTGTATAAACTTTCCATAGACAGATTGTGCCTGAATTGAAGCTGCTTCTTTATAAAGCTGTCGGAATGCCTTATCCTCCATGGCTTGCTGGCTAAAGTCAGAATGACTTAATTCCAAAATGGCGTTATGCTTTTTACACATTATTTGTTCTATCTTTTCAGAAAAGGGAATGTCCCTGTCCAACAGCTCCTCATATTCTCGCACTACCTGTTTTATATAGGAAATAAAGGCTTCTCTTGCCAGATTGTTTTTATCTCCAAAATAATTATAAATTGACACCTGTGAAACACCTGCTTTTGTGGAAATCTCACTGATGCTGACATTTGTTATGCCCCGCTCGATAAAAAGCTTGGTAGCAATTTCAAGAATGGAATCTTTCTTTTGTTTTGTTCTTTTCTCATAACCATTCACAATAATATCACCCAGTATTATTATACCATTGTTTTGAAATATAATAAACAGAATTTCAAAATATATTGACAATCATAATAACCAAGTATATTATGAAATATAACAATAAATATTTCAAAACTTTGTATGGAGGTATGAAAAATGAATTTGTATGTTATTGGATTTTCTCATATAGATAAAATGGATTTGATGAAGGTTGGGGGTAAAGGATTAAATTTGGGGATGCTGTCAAAAATTCCCGGAATTCGGGTACCGGAAGGCTTTTGTATCACCACTGCTGCTTTTCGGGAATCTCTGGCCAATAATTTTAAAATTGAGTCTCTGCTGGAAAATCTGGAAGAGCTGAAGTCAACTGATGGGAAACAGATTTCAGAAATCAGCGAAAAGATACGAGCTGAAATCGAAAGTATTCAACTGCCACGGGATATTGAATCCGCCATTGTGAAAGAACTGTCCAATTATGATGACAGGTCATCTTTTGCGATACGATCCAGCGCAACAGCGGAGGATCTGCCCAATGCTTCTTTTGCCGGACAGCAGGATACCTATCTGAATATCAGGGGAAGAAAAGAAATTCTGCGGCACGTAATAAAGTGCTGGGCCTCCCTTTTTACAGATCGTGCGGTAATATATCGAGTGGAGAACGGTTTCCGGCACCGGGAGGTTTCCCTTTCCGTTGTTGTTCAAAGAATGATCTTTTCTGAGGCTTCCGGAATTTTATTTACTGCGGATCCGGTGACTTCTGATCGAAGGACCCTTTCTATCGACGCGGGGTTTGGACTTGGCGAAGCCATGGTATCCGGTCTTACAAATCCGGATATTTATAAAATACAAGACGGGAGGATTATTTCGAAGAGAATCGGCGTACAAAATATGGAGATTCTTTCTGCAGAAAGCGGAGGTATACAGAAAAAGTTGGTTGATGCAGACAGGCAGAAAAAACAGGTATTGCCCGATGATCTGATTTTGCAGCTGGCCCGCATTGGGCGGAGAATAGAATCCTATTTCGGATGTCCCCAGGATATTGAATGGTGCTTTTACCAAAATGAGTTTTATATGGTTCAAAGCCGGGCCATCACAACTTTGTTTCCGATTCCGGAATCTCCAAATGTCAAAAAGCCCAGGGTGTATATGTCCATTGGACACATTCAGATGATGACGGATGCAATACACCCGCTTGGCATGTCATTTTTTCAAATGATCTCGGATATTTCACTGACAAGAGCAGGGGGCAGGCTTTATGCAGACATTACCCATGATCTGTCTTCAGCCTTGGGGCGCAAGCGGCTGGTTATGGCAACAGGAAAGCAGGATTTACTGATACAGGGTGCTATCAAGCAGCTTCTGGATCAAAAAGACTTTATGAAATCTCTGCCGAAAGGCAAAAGGAATGTGAAAGGAGGAATTTTTACTCCATCTTCCATTTTAGCAGCAATCAAAATCCATTGGAAAAATGATCCGGAGATCATTCATGAATTAACCGGAAAATTTAATTCTGAGCTCAACGAAATTGCTGATAAGCTGTCAAAGCTTTCTGGAAAAGCAGCCCTGGATTTTATAAAGAATGACAGGGATTCACTGCTGGCAATGGCATATGCCCCCAAAATGTTGGGTGCAATCATTGCGGCCATTTTAGTCAATGATTCCATAAATAAAAATATTGAAAATTGGCTTGGAGAGAAAAATGCGGCAGATTTACTCTCCAAATCCCTGGAAAGTAATGTAACCACTGAGATGGGTATGGCATTATGTGATTTGGCCGACACAATCCGGAAGTATCCTCAGGTATTGGAATACCTGTCTGAAAATCCGGAGGATAAAGATTTTTTTGAAAAAATGAAAGTGTTTGCTGGGGGAGAAGAAGTGAAGAAGGCATTTAAGAATTTCCTTGCGAAATACGGAATGCGCTGTCCCGGTGAGATTGATATTACCAAACCCCGTTTTGAAGAAAAGCCTGCACAATTATTGCCTATGCTGCTGAGCAATGTTCGGATTCTAAAGCCCGGTGAACACAAAAGCAGATTTATAAATGGCAGGATGGAAGTGAAGAAAAAAGAGGAAGAAATACTGTGTAGTCTGCTGCAGTTGCCGGGCGGCAAAAGAAAAGTAAAAAAGATGAAGAAAGACATCCGTTTGCTTCGTAATTTTATTGGATACCGTGAATATCCCAAATACTGCATTGTACGCCGTTATCAAATTTATAAAAGGGCACTGCGAAAGGAAGCGGACAGGTTGGTTCAAAAAGGTATTCTGCATGCTCCCCAAGATATTTTTTATCTTTATTTTGACGAGTTATACAGGGCGCTTGAAAAAGAAAAGGTGGATTACTCCATAATCGAGAAGCGAAAAGAAGACTATGTCCATTTTGAAAATCTTACTCCACCCCGTGTGATTACTTCCGACGGTTTTGTGCCGTCTCCGGATTTCTCCACAGAAAAATTTCCTGCAGGGGCTTTAACAGGTATTCCAGTGTCCTCCGGTGTTGTGGAAGGACGTGCACGAATTGTATTATCCGTGGAAGAGGCTGAACTGGAGGAAGGGGATATTTTGGTTACCAGGTTTACTGATCCAAGCTGGACTCCACTTTTTGCCACAATAAAGGGATTGGTTACCGAAGTCGGAGGTTTTACCACGCACGGTGCAGTTGTTGCAAGAGAATATGGTCTCCCGGGAGTTGTAGGAGTGGAAAATGCCACAAAATTGATCCGGGACGGACAGCAGGTTCGGATAAATGGGACTGAAGGCTACGTGGAGCTGTTGTAGTAAAGGGATGAAAAAAAGAAATTTTTAGTATATAATTTAAATGTATACAAATAAACTGGATAAGTTGTTAAGCCACAAACTGAGGGGATGGGATATATGTCTAATTTTTTATTCTTGAATAAGAGATGGCCTGTGTTGGCCAAACTTGGGGTTCAGGCGGAAAGCTATTTTCATGTGGATAGCAATGCCACAATGCTGAAGATGCGTATGTTCGGGGAAAAGATAATTGATTATATATTGGCAATGTACAAGGTAAATGCAGGAAAATTTGCCACACAAAATGACAAGATCAGACTTTTGAGGACTACAAATATAAACAAGGCCGTTCCGGATTTGTTTGATATAGTGAGAAGGTTCGGGAATAGAGCAAGTCATGCCGGATATGAAAACAAAAGGGATGCATTGGAGTGCCTGGTTTCCATGTACAAGATATCTGCCTGGTTTTATATCAGGGTTACAAAGGATATGTCGATCAGGCCCCTGACCTACAGAATACCGAAACCTGCACCGGCTGGCAATAGGGTTTATGATGTAGAAGCCTATGCCGAAGAAAAAGAAAAAATAAAAGAAGAACATACCAGGGAGCTAGCAACTGTAAAGAAACAGACGGCTGAATTGATTCAAACTGAGAAGGATAAAAAAATGCAGAAGGAAATTGAAAGTACTCTGGATTTCAATGAAGCTCATACAAGAAAGAAGCTTATTGACATAATGCTGAAGGATGCAGGCTGGAATGTAGGAAACAATGATTCGGTGAAAATTGAACTTCCTTTAAAGGATCATAAGGGGAAAGGAAAAACAGGTTATGCGGATTATGTGCTTTTCAATAAAGTAGACAAGCCTCTTGCAGTGGTGGAGGCCAAAAAAACTTCCGCGGATTCCATAATTGGAAGACAGCAGGCCATGGAATATGCAGACAGCATTGAGAGGATATACAAGGTACGTCCTATAGTTTTCTATACCAATGGATATGAGATATACATATGGGATGACAAGTACAGTGAGCCAAGACAAATCTGGGGATTTTATACTCTTGAGGATTTGGAAAAGCTGTTTTTCAGGCATAAGTACAGTAAAGACTTGAATAAAATTCAGATAGATAAGAACATAGCCGGGAGACCCTATCAAATAGAAGGTATCAAGAGAGTTTATGAAAGGTACCAGAGCGGAAGGAGAAAAGCTCTTCTGGTGATGGCCACGGGTACTGGAAAGACCAGGACGGTAATTGCCCTGACCAAGGGGCTTATGGAGGCAAAATGGGCTGAGAGGGTTTTGTTTCTGGCAGACAGGGACGAGCTTGTGAAACAGGCCCAAGAGGACAAAAACAGTTTTAAAACTTTCATGCCTGAAGAAATATCCTGCAGATTTACCGGGAAAAATTCTGACAACAGGGAAGCCACCTTGTATTTTTCAACTTACCAGACCATGATAAATTACTACAGACAGTTCAGTGTGGGTTTTTTTGATCTTGTAATATGCGACGAATCCCACAGAAGCGTCTACAAGGTTTACAGGGATATTCTGGAATATTTTGATTCGCATATAATAGGACTTACAGCTACGCCGGTGGATTTTATCGAGAGGAATACCTTCAGCCTGTTCAGCTGCGACAATGGAGATCCTACATTTAATTTTCCAATTGAGGAGGCCTGGAACCATGTACCGCCCTATTTAATCGAGCCCAGGGTAATAGATGCCACTACGGATTTTTTGAGGAAGGGCATAAAGTATAGTGAAATGACGGAAGAGCAGAGGCAGCAGATAGAGGAAGAAGGTTATGACGGTGACGAAATAAACTATGACAAGAAGGAACTGGAGAAAAAAATCACCAACAAGGATACCAACAGATATATACTGAGAACTCTGATGGAGCAGGGCATAAAGGTGGGGGATTATATAGGAAAGACCATAGTATTTGCCAAAAACAAGAAACATGCCAATCTTCTGGATTCACTGTTCAATGAACTATATCCGCAGTACAAGGGCAAACTTGCGGCAGTAATTTATTCCGACATAAAGGATAAATCCATTTTGATCGAAAAATTCAAGAATGAAGATTTTCCAAGGGTGGCCATATCCGTGGATCTCCTTGATACGGGCATAGATGTACCTGAAATTGTCAATCTGGTTTTTGCAAAGCCTGTTTATTCTAAGGTAAAGTTCTGGCAGATGATAGGCAGGGGAACCAGAAGGTGTGAAAATCTTTTTGGAGAAGGACAGGATAAAAGAGAATTTGCCATTTTTGACTGTTACAAGAACTTTGAATTTTTTGAAATGCACGTAAAAGGATATGAGCCAAAGCTCCAGAAAACTTCCATTCAGGTGAGGTTTGAAATTATGTGCAGGCTTTTGGAAAAATTCAGGGAGATCAGGAAGATGGATATATGCACTGTCTTTGCAGCCAAATTAAAGGCAGATATGGAACAGCTGCCAAAGGACAGTATAGAAATTAAAAAGAACAGAAAAAAGATAGAACAGGTGAAAAAGAAAGAGTACTGGAACAATTTAAGCGAGGATTTTATCAAAAAGCTGAAGCTGGAAATTGCACCGCTGACCAAATGGATAGAGAGCAGTGATGATTCGGAGGCAGTGAGATTTGACAACTCAATCTACAGAATTATGTTCCACAAGCTTTCCAATAACAGGGAAAATCTCATAGAAGGGATAAACAGCACTATAAAAAAACTTTCAAAGCTGAAATTGAATCTTAATCAGTTCGAGGGCAGGAGGGAGCTTGTAAAATCACTGCTGCAGCCTTCCGGCTGGAAGGATTTAAGCTATGAAAGGCTGGAAAAAATAAGGCTGGATGTGAGGGATCTTGTGAAATATCAAGGCGGCAGGCCAAGCAACTTTGTAGTGCTGGATGTAAAAGATACAGGCCAGGTGACCAGGGAAATCAGCGGCGGTTCAGTGCTTTACAGAGGCAATATGGAGCCTTATCATAAGAGGGTAAAGCTTGCCATAGAAAATAAGCTTAAGGATCAAATTGTAATTCACAAGATCAGAAAGGGCGAGAAATTGTCAGAGGAGGAAATGCAGAGCATATATTCCATATTCAGCGATGATTTTGTGTACAGTATTGATGAACTATCCGGCAAAACGGATATTGACAGTGAAGATATAATTGGCATAATAAGAAAATTTGTGGGAGTGGATGAAGCAGAACTGAATAGAAGATTTGAAGATTTTATCCAGAAGCACCACAGCAAAATGAATTCCACACAGATAAAAACCTTGGAGATAATAAAAAATGATATTGCCAAGCACCGCGGGATATCCATTGCAGCACTATTTGCAGAACCCTATACCAATTTCAATCAAAATGGTGTAGAGGGTATATTCGGTAAAATGACCGACCAGGTATTTAATGAATTGATTGAGCCTTTCAGGGCATCATATATTTCTTAACAGGAAGGGACAAGATACATGTTAAACAGTGAGATAAAGAGTAAAATTGATAAACTATGGAATAATTTCTGGTCCGGGGGCATATCCAATCCCCTGACTGTAATAGAGCAGATATCCTATCTCTTGTTTATAAAGAGACTGGACGATATTGACAATACAAATGAAAAAATGGACAACAGGCTTAATAAGCCCCATACTTCGGTATTCCCGGAGGAGCTGATGAAGTGGAGCAGATTCAAGCGCCTGGATGTAAATGAAATGTTTGATGTGGTGTCACAGAAAGTGTTTCCTTTCATAAAAAATATGGGAGGCAAGGACTCCAGCTTTACTGCGGAGATGAAGGATGCGGTGTTCATGATACCCAAGCCCTCTCTGCTTCAGGAGTCCGTGAGAATCATAGATGGAATAAATATGGAAGATACGGATACCAAGGGGGATCTCTACGAATATCTGCTGTCCAAGCTTTCTGTATCAGGCGTGAACGGCCAGTTCAGGACGCCAAGGCATATCATAAGGATGATGGTGGAGTTAATGGATCCTACGGCAGAAGACAAAATATGTGATCCGGCCTGCGGGACAGCTGGATTTCTGGTAGGCTCCCTGGAATACATACTGGAGAAATACACAAGACCGGAAAGTGTTTTCACAGATGAAGAGGGGATTGTCCACAGGAGAATTGGCGACATGATGGAAAGCGGAGACTGGGAACATTTCAGGACTTCCATGTTTTACGGCTTTGATTTTGATCCCTCCATGGTGCGAATAGCTTCCATGAACCTGATGCTTCACAGTATAGAGAACCCCAATGTAGTGCAGAGCGACAGCTTGTCCAAGAGATATGAAGAGGAGAACAAGTATACGCTGGTTCTGGCAAATCCTCCTTTTAAAGGCAGTATAGACAAGGGTGATATAAGCAAGTCGCTGGCCAAAGGCGCAGGCACCACAAAGACGGAACTTCTGTTTATAAGGCTCATAAACAGAATACTGGATCTGGGAGGCAGGTGTGCGGTGATAGTGCCGGACGGAGTGCTGTTCGGCTCAACCAGGGCCCACAGGGAAATCAGAAAAAATCTGGTAGAAAACAATGCACTGGAAGGAGTTATATCCATGCCTTCGGGAGTATTCAAACCCTATGCAGGAGTTTCCACAGCTGTGCTCATGTTCACAAAGGGCGGCGAGACGTACAGGGTGTGGTTCTACGACATGACAGCAGACGGCTTTTCACTGGATGATAAGAGAAATCCTATAGATGACAGCGATATACCGGATATCATAAAAAGCTGGAAAAAAGTAAAAGCACACAGGACCATTGAACCGGACAAAGATGACAGGTGGTTCTGGGTGAAGAAAGAAGAAATTGCAGACAATGACTACGATCTTTCCATAAACAGGTACAAAGAAGTGGAATACGAAGAGGTAAAATATGAAGAGCCCCAGGTGATACTGGAGAAAATTGAAACTCTGGAAAAAGGAATACTGAAGGATGTGGCCGAGTTAAAGGGAATGGTGAAGCAGCATGAAGAATAGGAAACTGCCTGAAACGTGGAAAAAAATAAACCTTGAAGATTATATAATAACATTAGAATCTGGTAAAAGGCCTAAAGGTGGGGCTGTAAGTAATGGAGTACCTAGTTTAGGTGGAGAACATATAAATAATTTTGGAGAATTTAATATAAAATCTGATAAACTTAAATATGTGCCTAGAGATTTTTATGAAAAAATGAAATCAGGAATAATAAAAGAAGGTGATATACTAGTAGTTAAAGATGGTGCAACAACTGGCAAGGTTGCATTTGTTGATACTGATTTTATTTTACAGGAGGCATGTATAAATGAACATGTATTTTTATTAAGAACTAATAAAGATATATGTGGAAAATTTTTGGCATATTATTTAAGAAGTAATTTAGGGCAGCGGAAAATTTTAAATAATTTCAGAGGAGCAACAGTAGGGGGCATTTCTAAGGAGTTTATAAACTTTAATATGTTGTTACCACCTTTAGAAATTCAAAAGAAAATAGTCCAGATGCTGGAAAAAGCTGAAGATGCTTTGAAAAAGAAAAAAGAAGCCGTCAAGCTTCTGGATGAATTAGTCAAATCGAGATTTATAGAGATGTTTGGGGATCCTGTAAAAAATCCAATGAAATTGCCTAAAGTAAAATTAGAAAATCTAGGAGATTGGAAAACAGGAGGCACACCTTTACGTTCTGAAAGTAAGTATTATAATGGAAATATTCCTTGGCTATCATCAGGAGAGTTAAATAGTATTTATTGTTTCAATAGTGCAGAAATGATAACTAAATTAGCCATAAAAGAGTCTTCAGCAAAAATTATTGAAAAAGGAAGTTTACTACTAGGAATGTACGATACAGCAGCTCTAAAGTCTACAATTAATATGATTGAGTGTAGCTGTAATCAAGCAATTGCCTATGCTAAATTGGATCCGAGATTAGTAAATACAATTTATTCATATTATTGTATTCAGATTGGAAAAGACTTTTATAAAAGTCAGCAAAGAGGTGTAAGACAAAAAAATCTAAATCTTTCAATGATAAAAGGTTTAGAGATAATAATGCCAAATTTACAGTTCCAAAACCAATTTGCCGATTTTGTCAAACACGTCGACAAATTGAAATTTGAAATGGAGAAGAGTCTAAAAAAATTGGAGGATAATTTTAATTCTTTGATGCAAAGAGCTTTTAATGGAGAACTGGAATTCAATTCACAGTTCGCAATGGATAATTCACAATTAAAAATGGACAAGTAACAATCTATAGTGGACTTTTTATTGTTATATTCAAATTAAAGACTTTGTAGATCTTCTGTTTATTTTAAACAGGTAAATTATGGGGTATAATATAAAAAGAGATGAATACCTTACGGGGTGATAAGGAGAGATATAATTGTGGGTATTGAAAGTATTGAATTGAGAAATTTTACTGTTTTCAAAAATTTTAAAGTTAATTTTTCGAAAGGTATAAATATAATAACGGGGGAAAACGGGACGGGTAAAACACAATTACTTAAAGCAATTTACGCAGATACTCAAATCTCCAAAAGTAAAAATATAGATGATATTTCAAAATATTTTAAGTCTGCTAATGTTAATGATGCTTTTTTTGTTAAACAGCTTAAACCGTTGTTTTTGGAAGTAAAAGCTTCAAATGTCAGCAATAAATCAGATAAACATTATTTAATGGGGAAATTGAATTCTAATATTAATGGCAGAATTTCAACGTCTGGAAGTGACGACGAATGTTCATATGAGATATCATATCCATCTAAAGAAATCAATTGTGTATTTATTCCAGCAAAAGATATGCTTACTCATTCAAAGGGTCTTGTGTCAATGGCTGATAAATTTCAAGAATTTCCATTTGATAAAACAGTGATTGATATTGTAAAAATAGCTGCTCAATGGCATCTAAAAGAACCTCCAAAGATTGCATTAAAGATACTGCCAATTCTTGAAAAGATGATGGACGGTAAGGTTGTCATTGAAAACGAGGAATTTTATGTGAAAAAAAATAGTGGTGAGATGATTAATTTTGCAGTTGAAGCAGAGGGATTAAAGAAAATAGGATTGTTATGGCAGCTTCTAATGAATGAAAATATAACAGAGGATAGCGTTCTCTTATGGGATGAGCCCGAAGCCAATGTCAATCCCAAGTTTATCCCGAGTTTAGTGGAAGTATTAATTGAACTGCAGAAAAATGGAGTCCAAATTTTCCTCACCACACATAATTATATTTTTGCAAAATATTTTGAAGTTAAGCGTTCTGAAAATGATGAAATCATGTATTATTCATTATACAAAAATGATGATGGTGTAAAATGTGAAAACAACAGCAGCTTTACGGACTTAAAAAATAACAACATAATGGATATCTTTATTCAATTATATAAGGATGAAGTTAAGAGGGCTATGGAATAATGGTTTAAATAGAGGAATCAAACATGATTTTGGTAATTTTGAAGAAAATAAAGTATTTAAAATTGAAAAATCTAGGCTGTATAATAATGCAGTTAATGGCAATATACCATAATATATTAAAGACTGGGAGTTGAAAATTATGGTAGGAAAGCTTGTTGTTGAAATTGAACAGAAAATGATGAATTTACTTGATAATGCGCAGATAGAGGAGCTTCATAAGGTTCTGATAGAAAAATTACAGAATATAGCCTTTATAGATGAGAGTAATAAAAAGAATTTGGAAAATATGGAAGAGGATTACTGCAGCATGTTTATCTGTGCAAAACGGATAGAGGGCTGCTCGGAAAAATCCATCAAGTACTATAAATCAACTATAGGCAATATGCTGAAAGCATTGGGTAAATCGGTTAAGCATATTACAACGGAGGATCTCAGGCAGTACCTGGCAAAATATTACAATAGGAGCAATTGCAGCAAGGTCAGTATTGACAATATCAGGAGAATTTTATCCTCATTCTTTTCCTGGCTTGAGGATGAAAATTATATTATAAAGAGCCCTGTAAGGCGGATTCATAAAATAAGAACCGGGAAGGTTATAAAAGAGATATATACAGATGAGAATCTGGAAATAATGCGTGATAATTGTAAAGAGATTCGTGATCTTGCAATTATTGATCTGCTCAACTCTACTGGAATGCGTGTCGGAGAACTGGTAAAATTGGATATTGATGATATGGATTTTAATGAAAGAGAATGTATTGTTGAGGGGAAAGGTGATAAGCAGAGGAGAGTCTATTTTGATGCAAGAACGAAAATACATTTACAAAATTATCTCAACAGCAGAGTTGATGATAATAGGGCATTATTTGTATCATTGATAGAACCATACAACAGGCTGAACATCAGCGGCGTTGAAATTAGAATGAGAAGTTTGGGAAGAAAGCTCAATATTAACAAGGTACATCCGCACAAGTTCAGAAGAACGCTTGCAACAAGGGCTATTGACAAGGGAATGCCCATAGAGCAGGTGCAGCACCTTTTAGGGCATCAGAAAATAGATACCACACTTCAATATGCAATGGTAAATCAAAATAACGTCAAAATTTCACATAGAAAATATATTGGATAATTTTTATATAAATTACATATTTTACAAATCGAGATTTATAGAGATGTTTGGTAACCCTGCTTTCAATCCTATGAGTTGGAAAGTTGTTGAGCTTAGTTCATTATTAAGAGAAAAAGCATCAAATGGGTTCTTTGCAAAAAATGATAAATATAAAGCTGATGGAAATGCTAAAGTGATGTGGATAGGGGATATAATAAATAGGAGATATTCAAACACGAAAGGATTAAAAAAAGTTGATGTGACTGATATTCAGTTGAATAAATATAGAATAAAATATGGTGATTTATTGTTTTGCCGTTCTTCTTTAAATAAAGATGGTATAGGTAAAGCATCAGTTGTTCCCAGAGATGTTGAAAACAATATTATATTTGAATGTCATGTAATAAGAATTCCACTAGATCTATCTAAATGCATTCCCGAATTTATTCAAGTTCAATCCACAATAGATTATTTTAGAAACCAAATTATGTCTAAATCTAAAACTGCAACCATGACAACAATAGGGCAAGATGGAATAATTACTACAAAAGTTATTTTACCTGAATTAAATTTGCAAAACCAATTTGCCGATTTTGTCAAACACGTCGACAAATTGAAATTTGAAATGTAAAACAGTTTAATATCTGTGAATAATGTCTAAAATCTTGATAATGGAGACATGGAAACATTATTTTCTACATTCACAGATAAAATTCCATTGGTATCTATTGAATTTACAGTTACATCGATATTCCCACTATAACTTTTTTCAAAATAGCCCAATAAATAGATCTTATGTTCGTTACCGTTTTTATCAAAATAGTGCATAGTCATGTTGCCTTCATCAAACTTCTTGGAGGGTATTAAATTCATTGTATATTTACTGCGCTCAGCAATATTCTTGATTTTTATATCATTATTGAATGCATTGGATTTAATTTTTAATCCGTTTATTTGTTTGGATGTAATATTGTTTATAGTTATTTTAATATCTGATTGTGGAAAATTATGAATTAAATATACCGATATTAGGAAAACAGTTATTATTATAATATATATAAATTTGTTTTTTGTCATAAATGTTCCTCCTTGGGTTAATTTTAACATAATTTCATGCAGATTATTACTATTTTATGAAACAGCATTAAGGTCAATTTGCTAAAATATATCAATCGGTTTATTATATATTTATAATTATTTTGAAAGGAATATATGCTGAAATGAGTTAAAGATCAAAGTGATACTTAGTTTCAGATGGAGTTTGCTTATGCGGTAAAATATTATGGAAAAACAATGCTGCTAAAGCATTAGAGTCTATATGAAAAAATTTTTGAAATACATTTGCAGGTAAGATGCTATGAAGGAGATGCGTTGAATGATAAAAATAGATACTGAAAAATGCATAGGATGTGGACAATGTGTCAGGGACTGTTTCCCCAGGTGTATAGAAATGAATGGAAACAGGGCAGAACTCAATGATAATTACTGCATTAGATGCGGCCATTGTATTGCAGTCTGTCCAAAAGGAGCTGTATCTATAGATGAGTACGATATGAAAGATGTAAAAGAGTACGATGAGAAAAAATTTTCGGTGGATGCGGATAATCTGTTGAATTTTATAAAATTCAGAAGAAGCATAAGGCAGTTTAAAGATAAAAAAATTGAACAGGAAAAGATTGATAAAATAATAGAAGCTGGAAGATTTACTGAAACGGGGAGCAACGCACAGGATGTATCCTACATAGTTGTAAGAGACAATTTAAAGCAGCTTAAAGATCTTATCTTTGAAAGTATGGAAAGGCTCGCAAATAGTGTCCTTGGCAGTAAAACCGTTGAAGCCAGACTGTACAGGAAATATGCAAAAATGTGGATAAAAATGTGCCAGGACTATAAGCAGAATCCTAAAAATGACAGGATATTTTTTAATGCACCGGCAGTGGTGGTTATAACAGCTTCATCCCAGGTAGATGCTGCACTGGCATCGTCAAATATGGAACTTGTTGCTCACGCGCTGGGAATTGGAGTTCTTTTCAGTGGTTTTTTCGTAAGGGCAGCAAAGGAAAGCCGGGATGTTATTGATTTTCTTCAGATTAAAAAGGGAAAGGAAATTGTAACTTGTATGATGCTGGGATATCCTGATGTCAGATATTTTAGGACAGTTCCTCGAAAACAGGCAGATGTAATCTGGAAGTAGTAAAATTATTATGCCCATTTTTTTTAACGAACATATTTTGAAAAAGTGTAGAGGGTGTGTAATGTGAACAATAAACAGTATGAGACCAGATTAAGTAAATTCATTTCGCTTATACTGAGACATAAACCACAGGTAATAGGCAAGCAGATAGACAGAAATGGATATATGCCTGTGAAAGAACTACTGGATGGATTGAATAACCATGGATATAAAGTCGATATGGCATTGCTGGAGAAGATAGTGGCCAGTGATGAAAAACAGAGATATTCCTTTGATAATGAAAAGGTGAAAATAAGAGCAAATCAGGGACATTCTATAAAAGTGGATTTGGGGTTGAAGAAAATTATGCCGCCGGATGTATTATATCACGGTACAGGAAAAAAATATCTTTCAAGTATACTGTCCCTGGGATTAATCAGAAAATCCAGACAGTATGTACATTTATCAAAAGACTATTCTACGGCTGTGAAGGTTGGAAAGAGGCATGGAGATCCTGTTGTTTTAATTATAGCTGCAGGACAAATGTCGGAAGACGGATTCAAATTCTATCTATCTAAGAATGGCATTTGGCTTACTGGCAGTGTGCCGGCTAAATACATCAAGCCGACTGAGAGATGATTATCAAGTGATTTTTAGGTTCAGATGGAGTTTTCTTATAAGGAATACTTTTCTCCATCTGAACCTTATTTGTGGGAGCTTAATTAAAGTAGAGCATCTGTTATAGCTTCTCTGGGTATTCTGTTTTTAAGCTCAAATACACCAATAATTTATATTCTGAGTATTACTTTATTATATATAAAGATCCTGCTATTACTGTATTGCATGTATAAGCGGCATAAAAATATCGTCTACGATCTCAGCTATGGCTTCATCGGATACGGGTTCCAGCTTTTTAATCAGCTCGTACTGCAGAAGGTCAATGGGCAGTGAGATGATTCGGGGCGGCAGTTTTTCAAGACAGATTTCATCGCGAAGTTCTGCATTTTTCAAAATCGTTATCATGGCCACCTCCATCTTGTTATGTTTGTCATGTGATCTCTGCTGGATGATTTGCGGTATGGATGCGATGATCCTGCGCCATATTACTGGCTCCATAATAAGTCCCCTAATAGTCTCCCTGCCGATTATTTTCAATGGTTCAACACGGGCATGCAGATAGGTATACACATCATCCCGCAGGTTCCCGGTATCCGGTATCCCATTTGTAATTTTAGGAAAATAATATTTACGCAGAGCGGCAATTACAAGTTCAGACTTATCGGGCCAGCGGCGGTAAAGGACAGATTTGTTTGTCCCCGCCCGTGTTGCGATACTCTCCATAGTCATATGAGTGTAGCCGGTTTCAGAGAGCTCCTCCCATGCAGCATGCAGAATCGCTTCTTCCAGAACTTCTCCTCGGCGGCGCGTACCTTTCTTTCGTTTATCCATGTTTTATTTCCCTCCGAACATCAACAATAAATGTACCTCTGTCATAGAAATATATATAGAAAACTCGGAGTTTCCTATTGACAAAGTTCTGTATTTATTATATCATAATTCCAAAAGAAACTAAACGTTTCTTATTATGGCTATGAAAGGAGTTTTCTCATGAATATAGAAAATGTAAAACCGGCAAAAGAAAAACTCGATCCAATGGTGCTCAGGGTTGCCATCATTCTGGTGGTCGGTGCGCTTGCACCACTTTTCGATACCACCATGGTCAATGTGGCCATTCATACCATTGCAATTGAAATGAAGGCAACCATTTCTGCTGTGCAGTGGATTACGACGGGATACGTTCTGGCAATGGGACTGACTGTTCCAATTTCAGGCTGGGCCACCAAGCGATTTGGATGCAAACACTCCTATATCTTTTCCGTGACGATCTTTTTGGCCGGTTCTGTGCTTGCCATGCTGTCATGGAACATCCAGAGTTTAATCAGTTTTGCCGTTATCCAGGGAATCGGCACGGGATTGCTGATGCCCACATTACAGACAGAGCTTGTACAAGTTTCCGGAGGACGCAACCTGGGGCGGATCATGTCCATCGTCAGTGTTCCCGCTCTGCTGGGGCCGATCCTTGGGCCGGTATTAGGCGGGGTTATCGTAAACAGCTTAAGCTGGCGGGCGATTTTCTTTGTCAATATTCCAATCTGCATCATAGCCATTCCGTTGGCTTTGTGGGGAATACCGGCCGATAAGCATTTGGAAAAGAAGGCCTCCCTTGATGTGATGGGCATGCTTTTGCTTTCTCCTGCGTTTGCCCTTCTGATTTACGGCATTGCACAGGTTGCCAGCCATGGGGGTTTAAGTAGTAGTACAGTCTATGTCCCTCTTATCATCGGCATGGTTTTGATGGCATCCTATGTTGTCTATGCATTGAAGACAAAACGCGAACCGGCTCTGAATGTGCGATTATTCAAATCCGCCAATTTTTCCGCTTCCAATATACTGCTGATCCTGTGCGGGATCATCACCAACGGGGCTATGCTGATGCTGCCTCTTTATTATCAGGAGGTGCGTGGGGCAAGTGCCCTGTATGCCGGATTGTGGCTGCTTCCGCAGGGAATAGGAATGCTGCTCACCAGAAGCTGGGCCGGTAAAGTGGCCGACCGTAACGGTTCACGCAACATTGTGCTGATTAGTCTTGCTGCTATTGCAGTAGGAACTCTGCCCTTTGCTTTTGCGGGTGTGGATACGAGTCTGATCTTTCTGGCTGCTGCTCTGCTTATCAGAGGGGCGGGGCTCGGTGGCTTGCTGATTGCAATTATGATGTCCGCTTATATCGGACTTCCAAGAGAGCAGGTCCCCCACGCCAGCATCGCCACGAGGATTTTTCAGACCATCGGCGGGGCTTTCGGGTCAGCTATCCTTGCCACAGTAGCCCAGCAGCAGA
This sequence comes from Clostridium sp. HV4-5-A1G, assembly GCF_900184915.1. NCBI lineage: Bacteria > Bacillati > Bacillota > Clostridia > Eubacteriales > Clostridiaceae > Clostridium > Clostridium sp. HV4-5-A1G. The sequence continues at coordinate 19,435 of NZ_FXYI02000024.1, forward strand.
TGACGGGCCAGGTCGGCTCCGATCTTCATGCCCTTGCCCATTCCTTCAACGTCTCGTTCTGGTGGGCTATCGGCTTCACCGCAGCAGCTGCAATCCCCACGCTGTTTTTGGCTGCATATAAAAAATCGTCATTGAAAACAGCCTCACAGGCGGATAGAGAGTAGTAAAAGCAGAATAAAGTACTATTTTTAGTTTTAAAATAAATTAAGACTAGGTTACTACAAGCATTGAATAGGGGAATGTACCTGGATTTGGTTTATACAAATCCAGGTACGTTCCTATTGAATATTAAATGTCAGCTATAAAATTATACTTATAGTTGTACCTTCACCCAGAGTACTTTCTATATTTATACTTCCGCCCTGTGCATCTATTATCTGCTTGGATATTGCCATGCCAAGACCTGAGCCTTCGGTGGAAGAACTGGTATTTGTCCCTCTGTAATATCTTTCAAAAACATAATTCAGATCTTTTTCAGGTATACCTCTGCCATTATCTTTTATTGTAATATGGATTTTATCTTTCTTGTAAATTGAAATGTCAATCTGCACGTTGTCCTTGTTGTGAATTATGGCATTTAAAATTAAATTGCTCAGCGCCCTTCTTAAAAATTTTTTATCTACGAAAGCTTTTATATTTTCATCTTCAGGGTAAAAATTTACATTTTTATTTGAATAAAGGGGATTGTTTAAAATTTCTATGATTGTATTTTGTAAAAGCAGGGTCATGTTTGCCTCTTCCTTTTTTAGGGGTATGGCTTTGTTTTTTAATTTGTAAGTTAAGTTTAAATCCTGGATTAATGACTGTATGTAGGTGGATTTATTGTATATTATCTCCGAGTACTGCTGAATCTCATCTTTGGAAAAAGTATAGTCAGGGTCTTTCATTATTTCGGCATAGCCCTTTATGGAGGATAGTGGAGTTTTCAGGTCATGGGATATGGAGGAAATCCAGGTAGATCTTATCTTATCCAGTTCTTCTCTTTTTTTCTTGTTTTCTCCGAGAGTTTTGCCTAGATTGTTTAAGTTTGAAAAAACGCCTTTATAGACACCTTTTTCATGGTAATTAGTTTCATAAGCGCCCTTTGAAAGTTCATCTATGCCGTTGACTATGTTTTGAAGTGGTTTTCCCATCTTCTTTCCAAATACAAAATAAGATATAATTACTGCCACCAGTATATCCATACCCAATAATAGCAGAACTCCATTCCAGAAAAAACTTCTCAGTGAAGAGGGATTGAAGACAAGGGTGTGTTTTGCCACCCTGTTTAGAGGGAAACCTATTATATAGGAAAAGTTCCTGCTTCCATATTTCTTTTCGCCTATAAATATGGAAGAGTTGGCTATGTCGTATTTGTAGATATGGGCAAATTTTATGGGAATATATTTAACGGGAACTGTACTGGGTTTTTTAAAAGAATAGACTTCCCTGAAATTTTCATCTACTATTTGAATCCAGACATTGTTTTCTTGAATTTGTCTTATACCTTCTTCTTTTACAAAGGGTATTCCATTTTTAAAGGCCATATATTTGGAGAAATTCAATGTGAATTTCTCCGGGGTGGGAGCGGTAAAGTTTTCCTTGGTATACAGAATTATCTGATTCCAGAAAAGCAGATTTATAAATAATTCAATTATAACTATGAATATCAGTGTTACAAGAAATCTTGTAGTGATATTCCAATTGGTTTTGATTTTGTTTCTGATTTTCATATTAAGCTACCTCTTCATTGAATTTTCAGCTTATAACCCAGGCCTTTGGCTGTAATTATGTATTTTGGACTGGAAGGATTGTCTTCTAATTTTTGCCTTAGTTTTCTTATATGAACCATAATTGTGTTGTCATATCCCTCATAGCTGTCTTTCCAGACTTCACTGCATATCATCTGTTTGGTTAGAATTTGATTGGCATTTTGGGCCATGTAACATAACAGGTGATATTCCTTGGGAGTAAGTGTTATATTTTTACCTGACTTTGACACTTCGCCTTTTGCAGGGTCAATTGTTATGTCTCCGAAGCTTATCTTTTTCTTTTTCATTGACATTTCATTTTTAATATATATATTTCTACGCAAATGTGCCTTGATCCTGAAAGCCACCTCCTTTGGACTGAAAGGTTTGGTTACATAATCGTCCGCACCCATTCCCAGGGCAAGTATTTTATCCACATCTTCAGATTTTGCAGACAGAAAGATAATAGGCACAAAAGAAAAATTCCTTATATTTCTGCACACTTCAAATCCGTCCATATCCGGCATCATTATGTCCAGAACTACTATGTCAGGTTTTTCGTTTCTGCATATTTTTATACTCTCTGATCCATTTTTTCCTTTGAATATTCTCCTGAAGCCTTCTTTTCTAAGGACCGTCTCCATCAGCTTTAAAAGCTCAACTTCATCATCTATTAAAAGTATCTTTCTATCTAAAATTTGATCCTGCATTTTTACCTCCAATGGTCAAAAATATATATATTTTAATTATAGCATCATTTAGGTATCCTTCGCCTAAGATACAAAATTTTAATGTTCTGTTAAGGTTTGAATCATTGACATGGATATTGGAGTATAATATAATTTAATGGATAAATAAGTGATCATGTGACTGGCGGAAATGGAGTTTACCATGGGAAGCATGATTGAATAGAAGTTGTATCGACCGCCTGGGTAATTAATAATTTACCCGGGTTTTTTTGTGTTCAAATTTGGAAGGGAGTAATGCAGATGAAAAATAATGAACTTATATTAAAGTATGGTTGTAATCCACATCAGAAACCTGCCAGGGTTTATATGAAAAAAGGAGAACTTCCATTTAGAATTATAAATGGCAGGCCCGGATATATAAATCTCATGGATGCACTTAATTCATGGCAGCTTGTAAAGGAATTGAAAAATACTACAGGTCTTGCAAGTGCGGCCTCTTTTAAACATGTAAGTCCTGCCGGTGCTGCAGTTGCAGTGCAGCTTGATGACATACTGAAGAAGGTATATGCAGTTGAACATGTGGAGCTTTCGCCTGCAGCTACTGCATATTGCAGGGCGAGAGGTGCCGATAGAATGTCTTCTTATGGAGATTTTGCGGCTTTAAGTGATGAAGTTGATTTATCTACGGCTAAAGTATTAAAAAGTGCTGTTTCTGATGGAATAATTGCGCCGTCCTATAGTAAGGAGGCTCTTGAAGTTTTAAAGAAGAAAAAGAGAGGAAATTACTGCATAATTCAAATTGACAGAGATTATGAACCCTGTGAAATGGAGAAAAGAGAAATATTTGGAGTAACCTTTGAGCAAAAAAGGAATAACGCAATTATAACAGATGAACTTTTGAAAAATATAGTAACAAAAAGAAAAGATCTCACTCAAAATGCAAAGAGAGATCTCTTAATATCAATGATTACACTTAAGTATACTCAATCCAATTCTGTATGTTTTGTGCTTGATGGACAGGTGATTGGAGTTGGTGCAGGACAGCAGTCGAGAATTCACTGCACAAGACTTGCCGGATCAAAAGCAGACATATGGTTTTTAAGACAGCATCCTTCAGTCTTATCACTTCCATTTAGAGACGGACTTAAAAAAGCTGAGAAAGATAATGCAATAGATCAGTATCTTCGTAATGATGTAACAGAAGAGGAGACACGACACTGGAAAGATGTATTTACTGAAGTTCCAAGAAAGCTTACGGAAGAGGAGAAGAAAAATTGGATTTCAAAACTTAAAGGAGTTTCTCTAGGCTCTGATGCATTTTTCCCATTTAGGGATAACATAGACAGGGCATCTAAAAGCGGGGTTGAGTACATTGTTGAGCCAGGCGGTTCCATAAGAGATGATGCTGTGATAGAAGCCTGCAATGATTATAATATGGTAATGGCCTTTTCAGATTTAAGGCTGTTTCATCATTAGAGGAAAAGAGAAAGATACATTTCAAAGATATAAAAAATTTGGTAAAATTCAAACCTTTTATGATAGAGCCTATTTCATAGAAGGCTTTTTTATTTATCAAATGGAATTTAAGGTTCCCTTAAGGTTTTGATAAATGGGATTTAAGCTGCAGGATCTATTATATGTTCATATGCTAGTTCAAGGAGGAAATTGTATGGAGGAAAATATTGTAAAAACCATAGATTTGACGAAAAGTTTTAAAAACTTTAAGGCAGTAAAGGGAATAAATTTATCTGTAAAGAAAGGAAGGGTATACGGATTTCTGGGTCCCAACGGGGCTGGAAAATCCACAACTATAAGGATGCTTTTGGGGCTTATAAAGCCTACAGGTGGACAAGTCCGTATGTTTGGCAAAGATCTTCAGAAAAACAGAATGGATATTCTGAAGAGAGTTGGGTCCATGGTGGAAGCGCCATCTTATTATGGAAATTTGACAGCCTATGAAAATCTGCAGGTATCGGCGGAACTTCTGGAACTTGACTATAAATATATTGATGAAGTTCTGGAGGTTGTGAAACTAACGGAGTGGAAAAATAGACAAGCTAGTAAATTTTCACTCGGCATGAAGCAGAGACTTGGAATTGCCCAGGCACTCATATCAAAACCGGAACTTCTTATATTGGATGAACCCACCAACGGACTTGATCCCTCTGGAATCCATGAGATAAGGGGCCTTATTAAAAGACTTCCCAAGCTCTACAATATGACAGTCATCATATCCAGTCATAACCTGAGTGAAATTGAACTTGTAGCAGATGATATTGGAATTATAAACAGGGGAAATATGCTGTTTCAAGGAACTCTTGAAGAACTTCATTCAAAAAGTAAGAGTCAGATCTGTATAGGAGCCAGGGATTCCAGAAGGCTTCAGGATACACTGGACAGCTGTGGATATGAGTATAGGACAGAGGGCAAGGATGTTTTATTAAAGCCAAGGGGAGAGGATCCGGAGGAGATTTTAAGACAGCTGGTATTGAAGAACAATAGGGTATTTAAATTTGTGGAAGTGCAAAAATCCCTTGAAGAAATATTTCTTGATCTTACTGAAGGGGGAGAAAAACTATGACATCTACTTCAATTTTAAAATCCGAGCTTATGAAATACAAAAGGTCGATACTCTGGAAGGGTGTATTTTTCATTCCGGTTCTCTCTTTTTTACTTTTGACCGCGGATTTGCACGTGAGATATAGTTTTTTAATGGCAGAGGAGCATATAAAATCCCTGTATGATCTTGGAATTTACGACAGGATAGGAGCACTTATTTATGAGAGCCATGCCTCTACCTTGTGGTTTATTCTACTAAATTTATCCATTGTTGTAGTGGCGGTTATTGTAAATTATATGGAATACAGTGAGAAAACCTGGAAACAGATAATATCAAGGCCCGTTGAAAGAAGCAAGATTTATTTGTCCAAGTGGATTGTAGTGCTTGCAGCTGCATTTATCCTGGTGATTTTAAACGGTATATTTCTGATAATTATAAAAAACTTGTTCCATATTGACGGAAGTTACAGATTGATTTTCAATTATATAGGATTTGAGCTGTGTACAGTTTTAGGGGTGGTGGGTTTTGAGCAGTTTATAAGCTGTTACATGGAGAACTCGCTGGCAGCTGCGGCCGTGGGTTTTGCGGGAAGCATAGGGGCCTATATGCTTGCGCAGAGTAAATTTCTCTCCTATGTGGTTCCCTATGCCAATGTATTGCTGGCGATGCCTACGGGAGATAAAAGCGACGCCCAGAGAGCAGCTTTTTTTGGGATAGCTTCAGGGATACTATGGCTTGTAATAGGGGTTCTGGAATTTGATAAAAGGGATATAAAATAGGTGGTGAATAGTATGAAAAGTATATATAAAGTGGAATTATTGAAATTGAAGCACTCCAAAATATTGAATATAGTTATGTTTGTTCCCTTGTTTTTTGTTATATTGGGTTTTACAAATTTTTTGAGATATAAAGAGCTTTTTACCTCAAAAGGACAAAATGTATGGAATCAGGTGTATACTCAGAGCTCACTTTTCTATGGATTGTTTATTATAGGGCTTTTTATTACCATAGTGACGGCTGTTCTGGTGAGAATAGAAAACAGCGGGGATAATTTTAAGTGGATGCTGACATTGCCCATAGAAAGAGAACAGCTTTATAGGGCAAAACTTCTTGTTACCTGCGGCATAGTATTTTTAAACCTTGTGCTGTTTATGCTTCTTACAATTCTGGCCGGACTGATTATAGCGCCGCAGAATCAGAGCATGCCCCAAGAGTTCATATATGCCCCGTTACTTTGCAGTATAGCTTCACTGCCTGTTATAGCAGTTCAATATTATCTTAGCATGAAATACAATAATATTGCCGTGCCTCTGGGAATTGGGCTGGTATTTTCCCTGCCTGCAGTTTTAATTGACAATACCAGATACTGGATGCTTTTCCCCTGGGATTATCCGGGCAGGGTACTGGTAGGTGCAGCAAATGAAAGCTTCAATTTTCCGCCTTATATGTATGCGGTATCTGTTGTTTTGTTTATAATGTTTATGCTCATTGGTGCACATGAATTTGAAAGCAGGGATATATAGTTTAAGTATCCATATTGACAATGGAGTATATCATGTATACAATTGTTAATATGGATAGAAAATTTTATGCAGATAAATTACCTAGAAAATTATTGGATGTCATAAACCGTTTTAATGAAACTGATAAAAAGGCGAGAAGTTTTGGTACGGATACAGTACTTCACCTTTCAGAAATCCATCTTGTTGAGTTCATAGGCGACAACGAAAAACTTTCCGTGTCAGAAATAGCCAGGAGGAACAATATTACAAAAGGTGCGGTTTCACAAACGCTCATTAGATTGGAGGGTAAAAAATTAATTGTAAAGGCACTGAATCCGGAAAATAAATCTCAGGCTGTTGTTTTACTGACTAAAAAGGGATGGACAGCTTATTGTGAACACAAAAAATATCATGAAAACATCAACAGAGTTATTTTGTCCTGTGTACAGGATAAGTCCGGGAAGGACATGGAAGCTATCTATAGTTTTTTAGAGCAGCTGGAGAAACTTCTTTGAAGGAAGTTCTCCATACCCATAGTGTATAGTACATATACGCTATAGAATAATTTTTTATCCAAAGTCCGATATATTTTATATGAAGTTCAAAGTTCAGATATTAAATACTGATTGAGGAGAGTTTTACAATTGAAAGATTTTGGAGAGAAAAAGAAGTTTGTTTTAAGTAAATCACTGGTTTTGCTGATGGCAGTTGCCTGCGGAGTCTGTGTTGCAAATTTGTACTATATTCAACCACTTGAATCACAGATTGCGGGTGCCTTTTCCGTATCACAGAGTTCGGCAGGAATAGCAGCTACAGTCACTCAGATTGGATATGCCCTTGGACTTTTATTTATAGTGCCCCTGGGAGATATGTGCGAAAGACGTTCACTTATACTGCGAATGTTGGTTTTGGTAGTTTTATCCCTGATTGTAACTGCATTTTCACAAAATTATTTTGTCATGCTTTTATCCATGTTTGCAATAGGTCTTACCACCATTGTTCCGCAGATTATTGTTCCCTATGCTGCTCACCTTTCACCGGAAGGTCAGGAGGGCAAGATTATAGGAAATGTTATGAGCGGTCTTCTTATTGGAATTTTGCTCTCACGTACCTTTAGCGGGGTAATAGGTTCAATTTTAAATTGGAGAGCTGTATATATTTTCGGTGCATTTTTTATTGCACTGCTGTTTGCTTTTATTTTAGGGCTTTTTCCTAAAGATAAGCCGTCAAATGTAATTCCTTATAAGGAGCTTTTAAGGTCCATTCCGGATTTGATAAAAAATCAGGTTTCTCTGAGGGAATCAGCAGTGAATGGTTTCTTTATGTTTGGTTCCTTCAGTATATTCTGGACTTCACTTATATTTTTGCTTGAGACACCGGTTTATAATATGGGTACCAGAGAAGCGGGGTTATTTGGTCTCTTTGGAGTTGCCGGTGCGTTGGCAGCACCACTTATTGGCAAGGCAGCTGACAGGAAAAGTCCCAGGTTTACTGTAGGGGTGGGAGTAATATTTTCTACTGCTGCTTATGTATGTTTTATCTTCTTTGGATATCATATTATTGGTCTTATGTTAGGTGCAGTTATTCTTGATCTTGGAAATCAGTGCGGGCAGGTATCAAATCAGGCGAGAGTACAACTTCTGGGGGACAAGGTTCGCAGCCGTAATAATACCGTATTTATGTTTTCCTATTTTATAGGAGGTGCAGCAGGCTCTTTCCTTGGTACTCTCTTCTGGCAGAATTTTGGCTGGCAGGGTGTCTGCACAATCGGATTTATTTTTCAAGCGCTAGCTGTTATTGCTCATTTTATAATTTATAGAAGAAGAGGAAATTAATCAATTTTAACAAAAAGGGCGTAATTCTCCTATCTTGTATAAGTGGGAGATGAATAGTCCTTGTTATTTTAGGTTCGATGCCTAAAATAATAACTACTTGACGAATTATTATATATGATGTA
>NZ_FXYI02000025.1:0-27774 GCF_900184915.1 Clostridium sp. HV4-5-A1G
CTATTAATATTTTTAATTATAACACATATATCTTTATATTTGCAGTAACAAAAATATCAATTTTACAAGAAAGCCTTTTCTTCAATTCAAGCCACTTCATGCCTGCAATAGGATAAAACTGTAAGAATTAAAAACAACGGAACGGCAGCAGCCGATGCGGTGATCATTACATAGGGCGACCAAAAACTGTAAGATCCCAATGTGAGAAATTTAAGTTCTACAAGGCTAATGCCGAAACTGTTTCCAAGACCTACTCCTCCAGAGGGCAGAATCATCCTCAGCCAGTTCACTGCATTGCTTCCTGAAATAGAGGAAAGTATGAGAGGCAGCAGACAGAACACAATGGCTATTATCATGGAATTCACTGTATTTCTACATTTTGCAGACAGAAACAGTGTAAAGCTGACAGTGGCAAGAAGTGTAAGCAGACCTGCAGCTGCAGTGATCATCTCAAATTGACCTACATTTATAGCAGGAAGGCAGATGGTTTCCACACTTTGAATTGAAGTTTTTAAACTTTCCCACCCAAATACACTGTTTTCAACCAAAAGGAAAATGGAAATACATACCGCAGAGGTTATGCCGCAGATCAGAACAACAGAAATTATCTTGGATACAGCAAGTTTCGTCCTTCCGTATTTGGTACACCTGAGTATATTGTCCGCTCCTGTCTGATATTCTGCAGAAAATATAGGGGCAGTAATAAACGTACATAAAAACACCAGCAAGAAGAGCAAGATGATGAGGTAACTTCCCGCATCGCTGCTGCCAAAACCATAGGTGAATTTGAAGGGCTTATCCACTTTTTCATAGAGGGCAAGAGCTTTTTTCTGGGCTGAAGGCTGAATGGCTCTATTTTTTATTTGCCAGGTGTATTTTTTATAGAAATTTTCTGCCGCTTCCCCGGGAGAAATTTTGCTTAAATCCACAGGTGTCTTGGTCTGTGGATCTGCATATACATTCTCTAACCTGTTTATTATATGTTGAAATGGAAGTATTTTTTTATTAAGGACGTCCTGGGGAATATTATCCTTATAAATACTTCCGTACTTCTTTGCAACCTCCTGGTAATTTTTAACTGCCTTCTGTATTTTATCCGGTGTGATATCCCCTTCAACTGTAGTTTTCTTCATAAGCTGTACGGCTTTTATTCCTGAAACTGTAACATTGTTTCCATTCTCGTTTACATAATTGTAATTGACAAAGGATATGGGAAAATAGGCCAGGGCTCCAGAAATTAAAATGGCCGCTATCAGCAAAATCCAGGTGGAACGGGTTTTCAGAACCCTTTTCAATTCCAAATAAAAAATACTCATGTCAAATCTTCTCCTTTCTTGTTTCCTCTTGTGGAAACAGCCATAGATACAGATCCTCCAGCCGCGGTACGGCCTGTTTTGAATCAGGTATATCCGGGGCATCCGACAAATACCTGATGAAAAGATTTCCATCTTTTTCATTTAATATATTTACAATACGGACAGCTCCTTCATAATAGGGAAGTCGTTCAGGAGGTATTATGCTCTCCCATACTTTGCCTTCAACAGTTTTCACAAGTTCATCCGTAGTTCCCTTTGAAATTATCTTTCCATCTTTCATGATGGCATTGCAGGTGGCAATGTATTCCACATCGGAGACAATATGGGTGGAAATAAGTACAATTCGATCCCTGGAAAATTCAGAAATAAATTTGCGGAATTTCACACGTTCTCCCGGATCAAGACCGCTGGTGGGTTCATCCAGAATCAGCACCTCCGGATCATTCAAAAGAGCCTGTGCAATACCTACACGTCTTTTCATACCTCCGGAGAGCTTGGAGATTTTCTTTTTCCTCACTTCGGCTAGAGTAAGAATCTGAAGCAGTTCATCTATTTTTATTTTTGTATGGTTTTTGGTGAGTCCTTTCAAAGCTGCAACATATTTCAGATAATCCACCACTGTAAATTCAGGGTAAAAACCAAAATCCTGGGGCAGATAACCCAAAATGTCACGATAGGCTTCTTTTAGTACCTCGATTTCAATTCCGTCATATAGTATCTTCCCTGAAGTGGGACCGGTAATGCCTACCATCATTTTTATCAAGCTGGTCTTTCCTGCACCGTTTGCGCCGAGAAGTCCCCATACACCAGGTGATACATTCAAGTTCACACAGTCCACAGCAGTTTTGTCCTTATATTGCTTGGTTAAATTACATATCTCAAGTTCTATTTTTATCACCCCTTTGATTTTTTTAGTATTTAACATCTAAACTCTATACTTTGATATTTTAACAAACGCAGATCCTGTTGAATTTCACTATCAACTTATATATCTGAAAGGCAAGAACTGCTGCAAAAAAAACACTTAGCACAACCCATCCGGTTAAAGCTGCCCGATGGTAGGCCTGGGGCACCAATGTGTGAAACAGAAACTGCAGCGATAATATGAGCAGACAGAAAAACTCACAGGCAAACACATTGTACTGACTGCGGCTGCTCCGAAGGATGAAAATGCATCCGCAGCAGGACACCAGAAAAGGCAGCAGCAGATAAAAAATTACTAAAGCAGTGGAAATACTCACTTTGCTAAATGTTACAAGAGAAACAGCCAGCAGGAAAATACCGTCACCCAGACCAATTACAATGAGTCTTGCTGACAATAATCCGGACATTGACATAAATGAAGCTGTCTCCACTTCCTGCATCTTGTATCTATAAGATCTGCACAAAAATGGCAAGCCGGTCATAGTTATGAAAATTGCAAATAGACAGAGCAAATCCGGCAGGTGTCGGGCTGCAATATATTTAAAGTCTTCCTGAAAAATAGTAGTGAGCAGCAGCCACATAAGAATCAATATTGAACCCTGGAAAATCCATATTCTCCTCCCCATAAACGGAATCTGTTGAAATAAAAACTCCACATATCCAATTCTCTCCCTTGACCTGTGCTTTTCATATTCACTATTTGCCAGACTGATGGCTTTCTCAAGCTGTTCATCATGATACACAACAGGTACATTCAGGGCTTTTTTTAAATCCAAGCACAATTTTTTATTCATGATCATTTTCTCCTTTCTTTATCCGAAGGCTAGTATTCCTTATTAGCAAATTCCATCTGAGCCTAAGAATCACTTTATATTTTTTTCAATTTGCTTCAGTGCCGATCTCAATCGGGACTGTACCGTTCGAAGTGGAATGTTTTCTATCTCTGCAATCTCTCTCAAGGATAAATCCTGTGCAAAACGCAGAAGTACAATTTCTCTGTGTTTTTCAGGAAGTTTCTGCACTAAATCTTTCAAGTCCAGATCAGCCTCCACTTTTTCAAATCCCTGCTCCCTGTAGGACAGATCTTCAGTCAGGGGTTCTGTTTTCTTTTTTCGCCAGATATCTATACACACATTGGAAGCTACCTTATAGATATAAGCTCTGAATTTTCCATTATGTACGTACTTTTTGAAATAACGGGCCATCTTTAAAAATGTTTCCTGTGCAGCATCCTCCGCCGTCTGACGATTTGGCGTATGCCAGAGACAGTATCGAAATATATCCAGATAATAAAGGGTAATCAGCTTATCCATATAAGCCATATCTTCATCTTTAATTTTTTGTAGTACTCTGCCCTTATAAATCATCCTGTATCCTCCTAAAAACCTGCAAAAACCTTTTCTATATTATATAACGTTTATAAATACCAAAATGATTTAAAAATTATCAATATCAAAAATAAGCCATCACTTTACCCGACTATTTTCGCTAAAAAGTCGAAAAATATCAGTAAAGGATGACTTAATTGTGACTATACCATTTTATTATGTAAAGGTTTCACTATATAAGAAGACTTAACAACAAGCATGCAATTAAACCCACATTTGATTAATAAACTTTAAACACAAAACTACATTGCATCATCTAAATCATTTAAATCTCTTCCGGTAACATCTTCAGAAGCATAAGAACTAAAAAATGTACTTAAAGAGAAAACAATAAGCATTATAGCAACTGGAAGCCAACTTCCTGAAACTGCTGACACCCAGCTAGCTGCAATTAAAGGACCAAAACCAGTAGCTATAACACCTGCTATTTCTTTAGCAAGAGATACTAAAGTCACTCTATTTTTTGATCCAAATAATTCACTGAGCATTACATTTTCTAAAGCAAATATTCCTTGACAACCAACATTCAAACCAATTACCAGTGCAATAGTCAGTACAACAACATTCTTTGAATTAATCATCATCATCATTGGAATCGCATAAACTGCCATAGCAAATGATAAAATCATATACAGCTTTCTTCTTCCAAACTTATCACCAAGATATCCAACTACAGGAATAGTCATAAAAGATATTAAAGATGAAATAATATTGGCATTAGTTGCAACAGTTTTTTGCATTAAAAGAACAGTGACAATAAAACCTGCTAGATATGTTTGCAAAATACCACTATTGCCAGCTTGTCCAAAACGTAATCCCAAGGCAATTGCAAAACTCTTCTTTCCTTTTCTCTTAACCTTAACTGGTTTACTATTTTTTTCTTTTTCTTCTCTTTCTTTTAAAAGCAGCTTTTTCTTCTCCGCCATAACCGGACTCTCTTTAACAAAAATTCTAATTAAAATTGCTGCAATCATGACAACAAAGGAAGCAAAAAACGGAATTCTCCATCCCCACGTAAGTAAATCGTTTTCGTTAACATTCATTAAAATAATCGACCAAACTAAATTGGCTAATAATGTTCCAGATGAAGTTCCTAAACAAACTAAACTACCAATTAAACCTCTGTTTTTCACTTTAGAAAACTCAGCAACCATAACACCAGCACCGCTTATTTCTGCTCCAGCACCTAGACCCTGAAAGATTCGTAATACAACTAATCCAATCGGCGCTAATATACCAACTTTTTGATAAGTAGGCAAGAAACCTATCAATGTTGACGCAAGTCCCATAAGAGTTATAGTAACAAAAAGAACAGTTCTACGTCCCATTTTGTCACCAATTCTTCCAAATATATATGCTCCAATCAACCTAGCAACATATCCAGCACCATACGTTCCCATAGACATTATTAAACCCATGGCAGGACTTGAATTGGGGAAAAACACTTCATTAAAAACAATAGCTGCCGCAAGAGAATATAATTGAAAATCCATAAATTCCATCGCAGTTCCAAGCCAACCACTTACAGCAACTTTAACCAATTCTCTCGTTTCAATCTGATAAGTATCATTATCATTTTTTTCCATTTTTACTACACCTTCCTTGCTATTTATGAAAATTAAACTTTATTTTTTAATACCTATCCCTAGTTTCCAAGCTGCCTCAATCTTAACTAGTCACCAAAAGTAAGAATCATTTTTTTAACTTTCTCAGCATGTTCATCAACAAAATCAAACGCTTTTTGAACTTCTTTAAATTTGAACTTATGCGTAATTAACCCGTCAGATTTTAAATTTCCACTTTCCATCAACCTAATAACATTTGCAAATTGATAAGCCTGAAGTCTGCTTCCAACAACAGTCAGTTGTTTTTTAGTAATTGGAAGCTGTTTAATTTGAGCATCATCCTCTGAAAACCCAAGTACGACAATAGTTCCTGCCGGTGAAGTTACATCAAAGCCAAGTTCAAATGTCTTTGTAGTGCCTACAGCATCTATAACTTTATTTACCCCTTCATTGCCTGTCCAATCTTTTACCGCTTCCTTTATATCTTCATTTAATACATTGACAATTCTATCTGCTCCATTTTGTTTGGCAAATTTCAGTTTTTCGGATACTATATCACTTATCATTACTTCTGCACCCTTGATTTTAGCTAATTTAAGAATACATATTCCAATAGGACCTGCTCCTTGAACAAGAATCTTGTCACCAATTCCCACATTGCCTCTAAATGTTGCATTTGCCCCTATAGTGTACGGTTCTGCAAGTACTGCTGTATCCCAATCCAATTTTTTATCCAGTATGTAACATTGTTTCTCAGGTACTGTAAAATATTCTCTCATACCGCCATCTTCATGAACACCAAATACACTTAATTCCTTACAAACATTGGGCATCCCATGACGACATGCATAACATTTGCCGCAATATCTAATTGGTTCAACTACAACATGGTCTTCTTTTTTTAAATTTTTTACGTCACTACCAATTTCAACAACTTCTCCAACAACTTCATGTCCTATAACCCTCGGTAATACAGCTAACGGATTTTCACCATGATATAGATGAACATCTGATCCACAAATACCAACTCTTTTTGTCTTTATCAAAACATCATTGGCGTTTGCAATTTTAGGTATCTCTTCTTCCTCCAATCTTAAATCATCTTTTCCATAGACTCTTGCAATTTTCATAATATTTCCTCCTAATTGTTAATCATAATAGTTGATGTTATAATTAAATTTGTATATAATTTTTATTGGACATTTTTTCATAATTGATCATATTGAATAGTCGGAATTCTATATGATCAATTATGAGTAAAAAAATGTCTATTTTTTATTGTCCATTTTTCCAATGGCTTCCCAGAGTCCATTTAAATATGTTGCTCCGAGAGCTCTGTCATACAGTCCATATCCGGGTCTTGCCTTTTCATCCCAGATCATTCTTCCATGGTCAGGCCTTACGTATCCATCAAATCCCACATCGTAAAATGCCTTCATTATTTCAAACATGTCGAAACTTCCATCACTGGAAAGATGAGAGACTTCATGAAAATGCTTCTCGGACAATATTTTTATATTTCTTACATGTGCAAAATATATTCTTTTTTTAGCACCAAAATATCTTATGAGCTCGGGTATATTGTTTTTAGTACTGGATCCCAGTGATCCGCTGCAAAGTGTAATTCCGTTGCAAGTACTGTCCACAAGGTTTATTATCTTATCCAGATTTTCCTTTGAATGTACTATTCTTGGAAGTCCAAATACATTCCATGCAGGATCGTCAGGATGAACGGCCATCTTAACATCATATTTTTCACACACCGGCATTATTGCTTCAAGAAAATATCTGTAGTTTTCAAAAAGTTTTTCTTCATTTACTCCCTTGTATAAATCAAAAATTTTCTTCAGCTCTTTAAGTCTTTCAGGTTCCCAGCCTGGAAGCGAAAATCCATTTGAACTTTTTTCAGTGTCCTCTACAAGCTTTATAGGATCCAGCCCTTTCAACTTGTCATCATCGTAGTACAACACCTCAGATCCATCTGGAAGCTTATATGCAAGGTCAGTTCTGAGCCAGTCAAATACAGGCATAAAATTATAACATATAACCTTTATACCAGTTTGTCCTAAATTTTTAATTGTTTCCCTGTAATTCTCTATATACCTATCCCTTGACGGCAGTCCAAGTTTTATGTCCTCATGAACATTTACACTCTCTATCACTTCAAGCTCCAATCCATGATCCTCTATATTCTTCTTGTAATCTAATATCCTGTCCAGCGGCCATACTTCTCCTGCCTGAATATCAGATAAAAATCCTACGATTCCTTTAACTCCCGGTATTTGACGTATTTGATCCAATGTAACACTGTCATCATTTTCGCCAAACCACCTAAATGTCATCTTCATAAAAACATTCCTTCCCAATAATATTTATTTTAAATACTTTTCAAGTGTATTTCTAACTGAATTCTTTCCCGCTACCATTTCAGAAAAATAACTTTCTATTCTATCTCCAATTCCTATTTTGTACAAATCCATTCCAAATATTTCACTGTTGGAAAGTATGGGCTTCAGAGTGCCTCTCTCATATTTCCCTCCTAGCTTCACCTTTGAAAGGTGCTTTCTCAAGCTGTCCAGAAGCGGATCGGGACTTAATTCAAATTCTTTTCCCCGATCATCTATTCCCAGCATATACCTGCACCACCCTGCAATAACCAGAGGTATATATTTTAAAGATCTTACGTTCAAATCCTCTCTTTCAACATATGCTTTTATAGTCTCTCCAAATCTTATGCCGACCTTCTGGGATGTATCCGTTGCAATTCTCTGGGGTGTATCCGGTATATATGGATTGGGAAGTCGTACTTCTATAACCTCCCTTATGAAATCCTCCGGTACTATTATCCCTGGATTTGAAACCACAGGCATGCCTTCTTCATATCCTATTTTATTTATAAGCCTGACTATGTCATCATCCTTCATTTCATCCGCAATTAGATTGTAACCAAGCATGCATCCAAATACGGCCATTGTCGTGTGAAGCGGATTAAGGCATGTACATACTTTCATTTTTTCAACTTTCTCAACAGTTTCCCTGTCTGTAAAATACACTCCTGCCTCTTCAAGGGGTACTCTTCCATTTGGAAAAGCATCTTCAATTACAAGATACTGAGGCCCCTCAGTGTTGACAAATGGTGCTATATAGGTGTTCTTAACTGTTATTATTGGTTTCATGCCCTTAATTCCCAGTTCCTCAAGTTTTTCCTCTACAGATTTGGAAGGCCTTGGAGTTATCTTGTCTATCATACTCCATGGAAATGTAACTTCATCGGTATTGCCTATATAATTTAAAAATTCTTTTTCCACAAGTCCATTTTCAACCCACTTAGCTGCAATTGTATTTATTGAATTAGACAATTTCTCCCCATTGTGTGAACAATTATCCATGCTAACCACTGCAATTGGAAGTTCTCCTGCTTTAAACCTGATATATAGAAGTGATGCAACTTTTGCCATCACATTGCTTGACTTATCTGGACCATTCACTATGTCTCTGCTGACTTCATCTATAAATTCACCGGATAATTTTTTCAAATTATATCCTTTTTCAGTTATAGTAAAGCTGGCAATTTGAAGTGAAGGTTTTGAAAATATCTCCTTCAATCTCTTCCAGTTTTCTTCTCTTTCCCTGTCTGCAGCTATGCTTTCTCCAATACTTGCAATAACTGTATTGTCAAAACTACCGTCCGGCCTCATAATTACCTGAAGACTCAAGTTGTCGTGAGGTTTGTATACTTTATCTATGATTTCATAGTCATAGGTCTCCACCGCAGTTATCCCTGTCTTTATTTTACCTGAATCCAGAAGCTTCTGTTGGAGTGCCGCTATAAATCCTCTAAATATGTTTCCTGAACCAAAGTGCACCCATACCGGGTTTTTCCTGGTATTTCTGCACATTTCCTCATAGTTGAAATCCGGTAATTTGATTTCAGCTGCTTTCCATGCCGTTATATTCTTCATACAATCCTTCTTCAATTCAATCATACTTTCATACTGCCTCCTTATCAATCCATTAGATACTAAGGTTAGATTAAACCTTTTCCAAAAGTTTTCACCTCTCTGAATTTCACTTTCAATAGACTATGGTATAACAATAAACATTATGTTAAAATTATAATAGTTATATATTTCATCAGAGGGTTTTTGAGCTTGATATATTCTTGCCGGAATATGTCAAGTTACACCCTCATTTTATGCAGACATCATTTAAAATATTGAGGATATCTCTCTTTTACATCTTTTAAATTATAATTGACCATAGTCAGGTGATTTTTCATAATTTCATCAGCCTTCTCGGGTTTCTCATTCTTTATTGCTTCAATTATAATTTTATGTTGAGAATATACATCATCAATTTTCAAATTAGAGGAAAGTGTAAGCACACGTATGCGCTGAAAATCCATTTCCACCTGACATATAGTATCCCAGGTTCTCTCCTTATTGCACCCCTCAAAAATAGTTTTATGAAATTGCTCATCCAATTTAAACGCCCTTGTATAATCATTTTTTTTAATGGACATCTTCTGCATTTCTAAATTCATCTTCAGAAATATAAGCTTTTCTTCAGGAAATTGTTTACACGCAAGCCTTACCACAGCTCTTTCAACATGTTCCCTCAAAAACCTTGCTTCTTCTACTGCATCCAGATCAATCAATGATACAAATGTACCTTTCTGCGGATAAATATCAAGCAGTCCTTCCTGGGATAAAAGTAAAAATGCTTCCCTTACAGGAGTTCTGCTTATATTGAATTTTTCAGAAATACCCTTTTCAGAAATACTGAGGCCGGGTTTAAGATCAAGATGTATAATATCTTCCTTTAAAATTTGATATAATTTTTTACTGGTTAAATTTTTGCCTGTTACAAGAGTCATAATTCATCACCTTCATTGTCTTTGTACCATACAAGTATACTTGTATGGTAGCTATAAGTAAATTATAGCACATCTTTTTACAAATTCAATATCTTTTTAGAATTTAAAACAAAAACGGATTGTACAGCAAAATCACAAACAATGTACAATCACCATAAATTGTGAATTGTACATTGTTAATTGTTAATAGTCTTCTCTTATTGTGTCAATCAGATTTTCCCTGTTTATTCTGGAAAGAGGTGAAAGCACGGAAATATATCCTATGATTACAGCTGCGGCAGCTGCAATGGCTATTCCCATCCAGGGAATCTGCCAGCTGGATTCTCTCACACTCACCGTTCCCTTGTACATCATATAGGAAAGGCCGCAGGCTATTATGGAGCCGTATATGGTTCCAATAACTGCATAGAGGAAGCCTTCCAGCACTATCATTTTCTTCAGTCCTTTTTGAGTGAGGCCTATGGCCTTTAAAATGGCAAATTCCCTTCTTCTGAGTATTATATTGGTAGTGAGGGTATTTATTATGTTCACGCTTCCAATAAGAGACACCACCACTACAAATCCATATACCAGTATTTCAATCATTAAAATCACCGATCTGGTGCTTCTGTTTTTATCAAGATGATTTATCAAACTAAGTGAAGGATCGGATTTTATAATATTTTCTATCTGATCTTTTGCGCTGTTTTCATTTTTGACATCTTTGATAGCAATATTCAGTACCACTGGTTTGATATCATTTATTCCTGTAAGTTTCTCCGCCACTTCCCTGGTAGTTATAAGTTTTGGTCCATTCTGTCCATTTAGATCAAAAGGTTCATCTTTAAGAACTGCCAACACTTTTACTTTTTTGATATCACCACTGTTTTTAGCTGATTCTTTATAACTATTTGTAATATTTCCATTGTCTATTGAAGTAGTCTTCGTCTCTCCGCTGTATTTAAGCTCTATCTCATCCCCTGCTTTTATGTTGGCAACTGAGCCGACATAGCTTTTCTTTTCCTTCTTATCGTACACCCAATTCTTATTTATCAGAACAACACCATTTTCCTCATTTAACTTATCTATGTCTATGTTTCCGGACTGCAGATACTTTTTTGAAGACTCCAGGGCATTTTCATCATAGACGGTGACAATTCCATTCATGGGTACTTTTTTTTCGCCATCTATCTCCACGTTTTTACCGTATACTCCATCTATGGATTTTACTGCCTCCATTTCCCTGCTCTTGTCTATAAATTCAACAAAATTGTATTCATTGTACATTTTGTATATCCTGCTGACTGAATTCAAAGCACTTATACCTTTTATGGTGTCATCCTTTATAAAACCGCTTTTTATATTTGGCTGAATGGAAAAATGTATATTTTTGGACTCGTTCACACTTCCCGATAAATTCAAAGTCATATCCATAAAGGATTTGAAGGTAACAAACAGAAGCACGCTTATGGCTATGGAAAAAACAGTTATCCTGTATCTCTTCCTGTTCCTCTTTATATTCTTATAGGCCATATTTCCTTCAAATTTAAACAGCTTGCTTATAATTATATTTTTTCTCCTTTTTATTTTTTCCTTTACAATGGCTGTCCTTCCGCTTATGGCAGACAGTGGAGAAATTCTCCCCGCAAACAGTGCGGGCAGCAGCGCAGATATATATATGGCCGCTATTGAAACTGCAGCACTTATAAGCATGACCACAGGTGATATGGATACTTTCATCATCATGGAAACCATATCTCCCCCAATTATCCTAAAGGCGAAATTTATGGCAAAAATAGCTACAATGCCGCACACAAGTCCCAGTGGTACACCTATTATTGAAAGCACCGATGCCTCCCTGAGTACTATCTTTCTGATCTGTGCCGGAGTTGCTCCAATTGCCCTCAAGAGACCGAACTGTCTCATTCTCTCCACTACACTTATCTGGAAAGAATTATATATCACCGCAATTGCTGCTACAAGCACTATTCCTATTATAATCGCCACTGTAGAATACAGCCCGGACAATCCTGACTTGCCGTCTCCTCCCCCTTGCATATCTATAAGAGCTGAATTGTTTGTAACTGATGCAGCATTTTTGCCGCCAACTTTTACTGTCTTGCTTTTTGGCAGATCATCCAGTTCTGAAACTGCCTTTTTCAAATTTGTCTTTGGGCTTATCTCTGCAATAAGTAGTGATCTCTGCATATCAATACTACTGTCTTTGGATAAAAAAATACCTGTTTTACTAACTTGACTACCTACTTTATCCTGGAGTATTCCCACCAGGGTATATTCTTTGCTGCCAAGCTCTATTTTGTCCCCTGTTTTTATGTCCTTTTTCATGTATCTGAGCACCCAATTCTCCACTGCCGCTTCACCTGGATTTTTGGGGAATCTTCCCGCCTTTATTTTATAGGGAAGAAGCTCCAGAGCACTGTCCGAGGCTGTAATAGGACTCACACTTACATCCTCATTTATCTTTATATTCTCACCCTGCTGATAAAAACCGCTGCGTGAAACTTTGGGATTTCCGGTGACTTTTGCAGCCAGATCTTTATCCGGAGCCATATACATAACATGCCAGGAACCGTAGTCATTTTTTACACTTTCAATTTCAGCATTCTGCATACTCACAATAAAAAAACCAATAGTGCTTATGAGGGCAGCAGACAATACTATTCCTATAATAGTTAGTATACTTCTCTTTTTATTTGAACTGAGATATTTTCCTGTAAGTTTCTTGTAACTTGTAATCATATTAATCATCACCTTCTTTATCTAGTCATTTTGCAGACGTTTATCCGAAATTATCTGTCCATCTTCAATGGTAACTATCCTATCCGCCATAGATGCTATGTTTATATCATGGGTAATCAGTACAAGGGTCTGATTGTATTTTTTAGCTGTATATTTTAAAAGTTCAATTACCTCCTTGGAATTCTTGCTGTCAAGGTTTCCCGTAGGCTCATCCGCAAGAACTATGGAAGGTTTATTCAAAAGAGCTCTTCCAATGGATACCCTTTGCTGCTGACCTCCAGACAGTTCAGAAGGAAGATGCTTTTTTCTGTCCTCAAGTCCGAGCAATTTTATAATTTCATCCAAATATCCTTCATCCACCCTGTCATTGTCTAAAAGTGCCGGAAGTGATATATTTTCTTCTACATCCAGAACAGGTATCAGATTGAAGAACTGAAACACAAATCCTATTTTTCTCCGCCTGAATACAGCAAGTCTGTTCTCCTTGTAATCATAAATATTTTCTCCTTCAATTATCACTTTGCCTGCAGTAGGCCTGTCAAGTCCTCCTAGAAGATGCAAAAGCGTGCTCTTGCCGGAACCTGAAGCACCTACAATTGCCGCAAATTCTCCCTTATTTACGGATAAGTTTATGTCTTTCAACGCTTCTACCTTGTTTTCACCTTTTCCATATATCTTAGTTAAATTTTCTGCCTTCAATATTTCCATTCTACTTTCCCTCCTCTATTTAAAATTATAGATAAACTTCGCCTCAAGCTCCATGTCTGAGGTCTTACAAAATAAAGGCACTGTCTTACAATTTTGTAATCTTTATATGGCTCCATCCAGTTTGTCTGTTTTCACAGATATCCATTATACACATCAATAATTCTTTACTTGATATTTTTTTCAATTAGTGTTATACTTTTAAAAAATAAATATTATAAATGCTGTGAAAAGAAATAGTAAGTATTTTAGATTTTAAGAGAGAAGTTGGCCGGTGTGAAACTTTAATGAAAAAATATTGAACCAGTCTTGGAGCTATGAACCGAAAGAACATCCAGTAGGCTTCATCGGAAATTCCACCGCTATCAGGAAAACAGTATCAAGATATGTCTTCGTACTGGTTGAGTGCAGTTCTTACTGAATTTAGGTGGCAACACGGAAAAGTATATTCGCCCTAAGTTGATTTTAATCAACTTAGGGCTCTCTTATTATAAAGTAAGTTTTTAAAAAAGATATCTAAATTAGATAATTAAACAACATAATCATTTTATCATATTTAAATGAGACCAATATTCAATTATATTCTATAAAAACTAAAATACAGAAAGGATTGGCTTATTATGAAACTTATAAAAAATCGTATAGTCATAAAAGTGGGTACATCTTCTATTACAAGTAAAAATTATGGAATAAATTTTCAGCACATTGACAAGCTAGCTCAAGTCTTATCTGGTGTCCAGAATTCAGGCTATGAGATCATCCTCGTTTCATCCGGAGCCATTGCCGTGGGAACAAATAAAATGGGGTTGATTGAGCGTCCCAAAGAACTTAGAATAAAACAAGCTGCTGCTGCTGTAGGGCAATGCGAACTCATGCATATTTACGATAAATTCTTCAGCGAATACGGTAAGATTGTTGCCCAGATACTTCTAAGTGAAGAAGATGTATACCAGGAAGAAAAAAATCGCAATCTGATAAACACATTCGATTCCCTTTTAGAGAGAAATATTATTCCTATTGTAAATGAAAATGATTCTGTAAGCCATCGGGAAATTGAATCCAGCCAAAAAATATTTGGTGACAATGATACACTTTCCGCAATAGTAGCCGTACTTTGCAGGGCAAAGAAATTAATTCTTATGTCAGATATAGATGGGCTCTATGAAAGTGATCCAAGGTTAAACCCCAACGCAAGACTTATCCAACAAGTTAGTAATATTGATGAAAATATCCGTAAACTGGCAAAAGGTTCTAGTTCAAACCGTGGTACCGGTGGAATGATCACAAAGCTTGATGCAGCCCAAATTGCCACTTCACATGGCATTGATATGATTATAACCCATGGTCAAAGACCAGAGAATTTATACAGTATTATTGAAGGTAAACAAATAGGAACTTTATTTGTTGGGAAAAACAAAGACATTCTTCACACAAAACACCGTGTTTTGACAGCTCCTATTCACATATGACCGTCAAAATTAAAATTTATAAATTGGGAACAACACTAAGATATTATACAGCTACAGCAAATATAACATATCATGCTGCAGTTGTATTATTATTGTACAAATTCTTCTATTCAAGTTTCTATCAATGTCATTTCAATTTCTTCTAACAACTACAAAAAATAGGCTTACCAAAAAGGTTATCATAGAGAATATCACTGCCACAACTAAAAAACTCGTTACTAAAATATTATATTTTATCAAATTAACCTCCTGAATATATTTCGACAATCCAAAAATATTCAATATAAACAGTATGAAAAATATAGCTGTCAATCCTATTGAAGCACCTCTTATATCGGCCAAACTCAGCGATATATGAGAAGATATGCATATGGATATAAACAGAAATACATAAAAATAAGGATTTTGAAAATTTCCAGTTGAGAAAATATTCTTTACGAGTCCGAGATAGGAATGTGCTATTCCCATAACTGTGGATTTATCTATTGTTTCCACGTGGATATTTCTCATTAAGATATTCATAAAATTATTATAAGTTTGTGGAATGCTCACATACATCAGAGCAACCATGCAGGCAATGCCCCCAAAAATGGGGGCTATCCCTATAAAAAAATTTCCTATTTGCTCATAAATACTGTTTTGATCATAACTGTGCTCTACGTATCCCATGACACCGTTGGCATCCGGCTTTTGAAGCAATTTAATGGCAGTAATTCTATGCCCAAACAGCAGTGCAGCTATTCCATGGCTGAGTTCATGTATGGGCACTCCAATAAAACCAGTTACCATTACTGCCTTGTTTCCAAGACTTCTTTGAAAATTTATCAGTGAATAATTTCTGAGCATGCCCAAAAGAAAACCTACAAATATCATCATACCTGTCAAATTGGCAGTTTCTACACAAGTCTTAATGAACAATTGTATTAAAAGCTTCAAATCTCATCATCTTTCTTTCTATTTCTTCATACCGGTATAAATAAAAATAGCATCCCTTAAAAATTTGGCCATTCCAGGTTTTCTCTTGTCATAATAAGCTGTAAATCTTCTGTCATCCACATACATCTGTGCAACACCTACATGAGCTTCTTTTGAATAGCTGTCCCAAAAGTAGGAGAGCCACCTCCTGTGCATATCTGCTGCTTTTTGTGCCAGTTCTCCCCCCGGGTTTTTTGTCTCAAAGGCACTTTCCAATGTATCCATTATATCACTTTGCAGTTTTTCAGCTTCCCTATACTGATTTTCAGTCATATTTCTGAATTTTTCATTGGATCTCTCAACAGTATCATCACCGTACTTTTCCCTGATTTCCCTGCCATATTTCTTTTCGTTGCCTTCTATAAGCCTTTCCTTAAAGCCTTCAAATTTTTCACTATCTGTCATCTTAATTCTTCCTTCCCTAAACGCAATGGTTTTTTCCACATTTGAAATGATCAAATCCAATTTACGCCTTTTTTCAAGGAGTTTCTCATGGTGCTTTTTCAGAGCCTTTACAGTATCAAAACTGGTGGAAGTCACAATATTCTTTATATCTTCCAGATTAACCCCTAGTTCTTTATAAAAAAGTATCTGCTGAAGTCTATCCACTTCCATCTGTCCGTAAATTCTGTATCCTGATGAATTGATTCTGGCCGGCTTCAGTATTCCAATTTCATCATAATACCGGATTGCCCTTTTACTGACTCCAGAAAGTTTACTGAGTCCCTGTACTGTATAATATTCCATGTTTTTACCTCCTTGTAAATTAAATATAAACCTTTACGCAGCGTTAATGTCAATAGGAAAAACAGCCAATGTATTCATCAGCGGGAACAGGCTAATTTATCAAGGATTTTTCTCAAAAATGGAGTTTTTACCTCAATTGCCTTTTGAGGGCACATTTCCTGACAGCAGTAACATCGGATACATTTGTCATAATCGTACTGGGGAATCGTTCCCATGTCCTTATCAAGTTTTATGGCCTTTCCTTCTACAGGACAGCTATTTACACATATTCCACAGCGGATACACCTTTCCTCTACTACATAGGGTCTCTGCCTTATGAGCTTCATAAGCCATTCAACTCTATGAAAACCCGCTTTTTTTATATCTCCACGATAGACATCAAAATTCATTTTTCCATATTTCTTGACAATCTCCTCTATTGGTTTTTCTCCTTGAGGAGTTAAAATCTCTATATTCTCATCATGCCAGTTTCCAAGTCCCCATACTTCTCCGTTTACATTGGTGGGCACTGATTCTGGGTCAAGATTGATGAGCCTGCAGAAGACGCTGTCAAGAGCCACCGGATCCCCGGACATGAGGATAACATTCATCTTTACAGGTCTTCCCGACGAAGGTCCATTTCCCTCCATGGCCACAATTCCATCCATAATATGGAGTCTTGGCTTTATCATTACATGCAGATCACAGAGCATTTTTGCAAATCTGTCTGCATTCTGATACTTTGCATGACTCAGCCCCTTGTTGAAACCATATATGCAGCCAAATATATTTTTCACAGCTCCAGTAACACGTTCTAGGGCATGGGTTTTCATTTTACAGACATTTATAACTGCCTCAACATCTAAAGCCCCCCTGCTTATTACAAAACTTTTTGCAACTTTTCCCTGTGGAAAATCAACTTTTTCTCCCTGCCTAAAATCAGCTTCCTCAATTCCCAATTCTTCAGCTGCCCTGGCAATTCCAGCAGTATTTGATATTTTCGTAGGATTGCCATTTCCCGGTGAATCACCATATGAAATCTTATTATATCCACTTTCCTTCAGAACTCTTGCCACAGCTTTAAAAACCGACGGATGAGTTGTTATAGCTTGATCCGGCACTGCCCTTTTTAAAAGATTGGGTTTTAAAAGAATTTTTTCATCTTTTCTCATAAAATTTTCTATTCCACCTAGAAGCTCCAGCCCTCTTTTAACGGTTCTATATACTTTATCTTCATCATAGTCAGTACATTCAAGTAGTATAACTCTACTTTTTTTCAAATTACAATCCCTCCTTTTCTTCATTTTCTCATAAGGCAAACTTATCCAGGTGCATAACAGTACTTGTCCCCCACCTTATGAAGTTGGGAATATTAACAATGTATTCTTCGGATAGATGTCCTTTTGTTAGACATTACACCATAACTATATAATGTAATTATAACATTATTTCTATGGAAAATCAGGCATAAAAAAGACACCTTAAGACTTCTCTTTCCAGAATTAAAAGCTATTTTTCATCTTGATCTTTGAGCTCATCCAAAATTAGAATACAGATTAGTAAATAAGGATACCATATAAATACTCAAAAAATTTACCGGTATAAAAATAATTATTTTAGGTAACTTTAGCCGTTTTTATAACAACATCAATTTCAATTAAAACATTTAAGAAACACATTTTCCAGTTATTTTATAGGAGTGATATGAGATGATAAAGAATATCATAAGTATATTTAAAAGAGATATAAAAACCATCATAAAAAATAAAGCGGCACTAGCAACTGTACTAGGATTATGTATAATGCCCTGTTTATATACACTGGTAAATGTGAGGGCAATCTGGAATCCTTACTCCAGTGCCAAATTGAGTAATATTTCTATAGCCGTGGTAAACAGGGATCAGGGTGCTCTATTTCAGGATAGGAATATCAACATGGGAGATGAAATTGTAAATAATCTAAAAAAAAATCATAATATTGGATGGAAATTTGTCGACTCAAAAGAAGCCGATCAGGGAATGATGGATGGAAAATACTATGCTGAAATTGAGATACCTGAAGATTTTTCCTCCGATCTTTCAAGTATAATTACGGATAATCCAAGAAAGGCTCAGATATTTTATAAATCAAATACAAAGACCAGTCCTATGGGAAGCAAAATCACCGAAGGTGCAGTTAACTCCCTTGTGAGCTCCATAAAATCCAATTTTGTATATTCAGTAAACAAAGCTATATTTTCTTCTCTGAATATTATAGGGAAAAAAGCAGAAAAAAATAAATTTCAGATAATAGACCTAAAGAATTCAATAATAGCTCTAGGTGACAATATGGACCTCGTTACAGCTGTACTTGGAGGCATAAATGACAATGCCAGTGATATTGCACTGATTCTTACTCAATTAAAACCCATTATTTCTACGGCCGGAAATATAAATATAACAAATCAAGTACCTGTCGGCAATAAAGAACTCATAAAATCAATAAAATCTTCCCTAAACAATTCCTTTGACAACATTCAAGTAAACTTCAACAATGCCAAAGCAGATATTTATAGACTTCAGACCCTTGCGGACAATTTGAATTCATCAATTGAAGATGTAAATTTCTCTAACATAAACTCCACAGCGGACAAGATGAATTATCAGATAGATATGTTAAATGGAGAAGTTGACTCCATAATAGATTTTTTGCAGACAGTAAACGGGTTTGCACACAACAGCAGAATATCAAATCTTTTAAATTCCTTAAATGATGTAAAAAGTCTTTTGAATATTGAGAGGAATAATATAAATAATCTTCAGCAGAGTTTAAACAATACAAATCAGATAAACAGCAGCTTGAATAATTCTATAGTTCACAATACATGGAATGTGAGTTTGAAGCTCATTGATTCTGTCAACCAGTACAATAATGAAGTAAAAGGAGAGTTAGATGCAATAGCTGATGATTTAATAGCATCCTCAAATAATTCTGCCGATATTTTAAAGACTGCAGAATTTATGAATAAGCAGGGCATCAAATCTATAAATACCTTGATAGATGGAAGCAGACTTATAGCTGATTCCTCTGGAAAACTTGAGAATCAGCTTCTTCAATTTAAAAAGCCTATTATAAATGCCAGTAACAAACTAAAACTTACAAATAACAAGGATATAGTGAAAATAATAACCATACTTCAAAACGATCCTGAAATAATGGGAAATTTTATGGCCAATCCATTTAATATAAAGGAGGAAAATATTTATACAATTCCAAACTTCGGATCAGCATTTGCACCTACTTATATGACAATTTCCATATGGGTTGGATGTACCATGCTTGCAGCAATGCTTAAAACAACTGCAGCCAAATTTGAAGGATCTGAAAATCTATCATTGAAAGAGGAGTATTTTGGAAAGATGCTGCTTTTCGTTTCAATTTCTATAATACAATCTCTTATAATTGTATTTACCACTAAATTTATACTCCATGTTTATACTGAAAATTTCTTCCTTATGATAATTTTTGGATTGATTTCATCCCTGGCATTTTCGACAATAGTATACAGTATGGTGTCCATATTTGGAAATCTTGGAAAGGCAATTGCTGTCTTATTAGTTGTAGTACAGCTTGCAGGGAGCGGTGCTACTTATCCTATACAGCTTAACCCATTAATTTTTAGAATATTTCAGCCTTTCTTTCCGTTTACCTACAGCCTAAGCGGATTTAGAGAATCGATTGGAGGGCCTCTTATAAGTACTGTAGTCATAGATTTTTCAATACTTGTTCTTATGTCTGTAATTGCCGTATTGGTGGGATTGTTCTTGAAAAAGCCTCTCTATGGGATAATGAATAGATTTCATAGTAAATTTATAGAGTCAGGTATTGGAATATAAATATTGATAATAGGAGTGACACCAGCATGAATACTGTATTTAAAATATTAAAGAGGGATTTTAAAAACATAACAAAAAATTTTGCTGTGCTCATAACGATTATAGTATTCTGCTTTCTCCCATCCTCCTATGCACTTGTAAATATAAAAGCGTCCTGGGATCCCTACTCAAAGGCCAATACCAGCAGACTTCCCATTGCAGTTGTCAACAAAGATGAGGGCGGCAGCATTAATGAAAGGACTATAAATGTAGGAAATGAGATTATAAACGAGTTAAAAAAAGACAGGAGTATCAACTGGGTTATCATAGATGAATGGCAGGGAAATTACGGGCTCAATACTGGAAAGTACTATTCATTGATAGAAATTCCTGAAGATTTTTCAAGTAGACTTCTCACGCTTGCCACCTCGGAACCTCAAAAACCAAATATAGTATACAGAGCCAATGAGAAATTGAATGCAGCGGCTACTGAAATTACAAGCCAGGCAAAAGATGTGCTGGCGGATCAGATTAAATCAAACTTTGTAAAGATAAGCAGCAGGGAAGCTCTCAAACAGATGAATTCCATCGGCAAAAAGTTAAACAATTATAAACCTGAAATTCTACAAATTAAAGACTCGCTGGAGGATTCCATCACAGCCATATATAAAACAAAAAAATATCTGTCGGAGGTAAACGAAAATTCAAGGGAGATACAGGATTATTTAAATAAGCTTAAAAATGACATTCCAAGACTTTCCAGACAGATTGAAAGCCTTCAGGATATTGTAAATCATGGCAGATCCCTTGCACAGTCCACAAAACAAACTATAAATTCAGCACAGAATAATCTGTCAAACGGGATAAATGAACTTCAGAACCAAAATACTCAGCTTCAATCCCTTTTGTCAAGTCTTGAAAATACGGACAATGAATTTGTAAATTCTAGTGCCATAAACAATACTATAGATCAGCTAGATAATCTAAATGATTCGATGATTGAAAAAATTGACAGCAGTTTCAAAACACTCAATGCTATAGATGATGTGTTGCCAAACAATGGTGCGGTGGAGCTCATAAATACCCTGTCTAGAATGAAGAATTCCATACAGATGGAAAAAGGTTCTCTTGCACAATTGAAGCAGCTTGTGAACAGTAATGGTTCAAAGGAAAGTACAGATTCAATTATAGCTCAGCTCTCTAAAATGAGAAATGAATTGTCATCGGATGCAGTGAATATATCCAATGTTTTTTATTCAAATGCCAGCCAGACTTTGAACAACATGAGCAATAATATTGATAGGAGTCTGGAAATTTATGAGGGTATACTTCAATCTACAAGAACGATTATTCCTCAGCTTAATTCACTGGCAAATGCAGGTGCCTCTATCAGTGAAATATCAATATCACATGTAAACCAGATAAACAAAAGGCTTGGAGATATTCAGAACAGATTAAACCAGCTAAGCAAAGATACGAATATGATAAATGAAAAGAATATTGATCATATAATAGAAATAATGGAAAAAAGTCCTGAAATTTCAAGTCTATTGTCATCTCCGATAGAGTTGAAAAACGTTCAGCTCTATAATCTTGGATTATTTGGATATGGAGTCACTCCTTTTTATACTACGCTGTCAATATGGGTAGGTATACTTCTTCTTTCAACTATACTTACGCTGAAATGCAAAAAATTTGGAGATGGAACAAAGGTCAGCATGATTCAGGAATATTCTGGAAAATTATTTCTTTTCATGGGACTCTCTTTAATACAGACATCTATAACTCTACTTGGAGAATTTTTGCTTCTTGGAATAAGACCTGTGAATATACCTGCCATGATAGAAGTTGCATTTGTGGTAAGCATAACATTTTCCATAATAATATTTACATGCATATTTATATTAGGAAATGTAGGGAAAGCCCTGGTAACAGTTCTTATGATATTCCAGATTTTTGGAACAGGCGGCATATACCCTCTTCAAATTATTTCAACAAGACTTGCCAACATGGCGCCATTTTTACCATTTACCTATTCCATAAATGGGTTTAGGGAAGCAATTGGAGGTCCCAACTGGGATCATCTTCTTAAAATATTTGGAATGCTTGGCTGTTTTACAGGAATATTTCTTCTCATTGCCCCCCTTAAAAAGGTATTCCAAAGGCAGATACAGCAGATGGAAAATGACTTTAAAAAGTCACAGCTATAATGTGAGTTTATTTGTGCTGACAACAAAAAAATATTTATAACCATACACTCCACGGCAGCATCACACCCATATTTATCAGCAAATATTACAGTTGTAATTCCCGCTGGCATTACAGTTTTGCCAGCATATTTCTTCTACAATCAGGATCTATTTTTCATTTTGATCTTTGAACTCATCCAGAGTTCTATAAGTACTTCACAGGCAACTGCAAATAAAAATACAACCCAGGAATATTTAAAACCAATTATAAAACCCAATAATACAAAAAGCGCCGCCGCAAACAGCCAAAGTGCTCCGGATAAAAGCCCTCTCTGCTCCATGGTTTTTGCATCTCCACATGCAGTAGCATAATTCTCCTTAAACATTCTTTCTCTCTCCAATACCCAGGGTTTATGTCTTTCTTTTTCAGTGAGCAGTAAAAATACAAGCACACAGAGACCTGGAATTACAAAAGGCATAAGACTTCCAGATACGGATTCAAGCCCCATTCCGTCCATAAAATACAGCATGGCCGAAACGCAAACTCCAAACACAATCACAGCAGATGAAATGCCATATATCAGGGCACGTTTCCATTCCATAGGGAAATCGGTGTTTGTTTCCTGAGTAAGGCCCAAAAATACAAACATGGCTGTGGAAATTGAAATAAATACCGGTAGAGTAGATACCCCCGTGGATATTTCACCTGTGCTAAAATAAGTTGTGAATGCTGATATTATAGCAAACAGCGCAATGGCACCTGCAGCTACATAACCAACAGCATGCTTTTTGTCAACCTGTATTCTTGAATGTACATACATTTGGTCAATGACCTCCTTCCTCTTCTGCCGGCTTATCTGATCTGCAATTTTAGTGATATCACCTAGTTCAGCTGCTGCCTTTTCAAAGGCTTTTTCATCAGACTCGCTCTGATTTTTAAACTCTTTAATTCTCTCCTGCAGATTGATTGCAATTTCTTCCTTGAAATCCTTGAGCTCGGGAGTATCTTCATAATCCCGAAAAAGTCTATCTATATAAACCTGAACTTTCATATCCATTTTTCATTCCTCCTCCAACAATTTATTGAGTATCCTCTGAGAGAATTCCCAATCTTCCTTATTTTGCCTGTAAAGTTCTCTTCCCTTTTCAGTAATTTTATAGTATTTGCGCCTCCCTCCCTGAGACTCATCTCCCCAGTAGGAAGTAATATATCCACCCTCCTCCAGCCTCCTATAGCTTGAATAAAGGGTTGCCTCTTTCATTTCAAATTGATTTTGAGTTTTTTCCATGATAGATTTGTGAATTTCATATCCATAGCTGTCACCTTTTCTCAAAATGGCCAACACAATGGTATCTGTATGTCCCCTAAGCAGATCTGACGGTGTTTTTAAAACCATCTCATCACCTCCCCGGTATATTCCTTTGACCATCCAATTATAATGTATATCATATTATAATGTATATCATATTAATATGATTGTCAATATACTTTGATGAAAAAATTGGTCAAAATCATTTAAGTATAATTTTGACCAGCTCTTTTAAAACCTGTAAGATAAACAATACTGCATTTTAGGCTCTAAACTTTGGATAACTTTTCTATTAAATTTTCAACATTTTTTGCAGATATATATTTATCACCCTTTTTAACTAGAACTTTCTCATGACATTTTGAGCATTTGTGGAGACAATCTTTTGTTTTGAATTCAATTTCATTATCCTTTAGAATCCTGATTAAATCCTTGTAATTCAGGGTATGCTTGCACACTTTAATTTTTGACATATGAACACCTTCTCGCACTAATTAAAATCAATTATTTTATAATAACCATTATACTCTAATGTATATAAATTTTCCATGTTTATCTGTTTTTGTTCTTGCAAATATCTGCTAAATATTTCTCCAATTTCATAGACTAACTTACTCATATATACAAAAACTAAAATGTCACCAAAAATATATTACAAATTAAAGGAGGCTTTTGTTCATGTCAAATAAACCTTTGGTTCCAGAGGCAAAAGAAAGATTAAACAAGCTTAAAATGGAAACAGCAAATCAATTGGGGATTGATTTGAACAAAAAATATATTGCAGGCTTAACCTCAAAAGATGCTGGAAAATCAGGCGGCACTATTGGTGGACAGATGGTCAAAAAAATGGTCCAGTCTTACAAAAACAGATTTAAGTAATAAAAGTCCATACTCAATTTGAGCATGGACTTTTCAGATTGTAGACAATAAGATACGATTTTAAATTTAAAGATTCCAGTTTATCTATGATACAGTTCACTTCTGATATTAATTCCATATTATATTAAATCCATAGCTGTCTCTTTTAATAATTTTATTTTGCATTCAGGATTCATAGTTATAAAGTCATTGATATTCTTGGTCATTTTAAAATAATTTATAAAATCCTGCTGCTTAGCATTATCTATATTAAGTTTATATGCAATATTATCTAAAAATTTTATTTCTTTCTCATCATATGATCCATCTGCTAAAGCCAATCCAAGTAATTCAAAATAAAGTATATTTTTAATTCTGTCTGTAGATGATGCTAATTCTTCAATAGCTGATTCATATGTTAGTTTTTCTATAGTTTCATTGTTTAAAGAAAGTTCTTTGATATAGTCATCTATCAATATTTGCTCACTATGAGCAAACACTTCATCTGCATTAGCTAGAGCCTGAACTAAGTTAATAAAGATAATGGATTCTCTTTTATTAAATTCATTTATAAACATATTGGTCACCTCATTTTAAATTTAACATACATTGTTATAATATTATATCATAATAAAAGTGCCGTTCACAGCGATTTAAAAAATTGCTAATGCAGCAGCACCTTTTATTTCAACTCTCTCATTCTCATAATTATTATTTATCATCCATATTTTGTTTTGGGTTTTTCTCATCCTCCATCAACTCTTCAGAAAACTCAGTAGATAGTCCTGCAGTATTTCTCTTTACATTTTGATACTTGAATTTTTTTATATTTTCATAATATTTTATTCCTGAATAGATCAGCGAATAAAATAAAATTATTATTATTCCTGCTATAAGTCCCTGAGATTGCCCCGGAACAAAAGGCATACTAAAAATAACAGCAACAAGGGCTGCCATTGTGAACCAATATGCATATCTATTTTTTATCTTTCTTCTTTTAGAAAGTTTAATTTCTGAAGCCAGAATCATGACATAGGTAAAAAGCAGTGCAAATCCTCCCGAACTCACTAAAAATAAATAAACTTTTGGAAATAAAAGTCCCAGCATCAATCCCAAAAGCATTGCAGCACCTGAAAAAATCATCCCCCTATAGGGGACATCTCTTTTGTCCTTCAATAATTTAGGTGCAAGACCTTCCTCTGCAAGAGAACGAATCATTCTCCCCAAGCCAAACATAGCTGCCAGCATAGTCGAAAGTATGGCAGTAAACATAACTATATTTATTGCATTCCCGGCCCAGCTTATTCCCCACCTATCCAGAGCCACAACCATAGGACTTGCATTTTCAGTAAGTATTCCTGTAGGTATCAACGGAAGAAGCACAGCTACAGAAACTATGTAAAGTCCCAATAAGCTCAAAACAGTATAATTGATGGCTCTTGGAATTGTTTTTTTAGGATTGTCGGTATCTGCAGCAGCCAGGCCTATTATTTCAAATCCTGCATAGGCAAACATAACTGTAATCATACTTCCCAGTATACCTTTTATACCACCCGAAAGCAGTGGTTCATATTTCAACTCACCTACACCCACCGGAGAATTTCTCCCAATAAGTCCCATAATTAAAAGCAGACCGATAATTATAAATGACACTATAGCCAATAATTTAAATGCAACCAATCCACTTTCAAACTTGCTCAATTTATCGGCTCCAAGTAAATTAAGCAGTGTAACCACAACAATTACAGCACTTCCAAATAGTCCAATGGGCACTCCTGGAAACCAGCTGCGCACTAAAATGGAAATAGCAGCTGCCTCACTGGACATAGCCAGGATCATGCCAGTCCAGTAAACCCATCCCAAGGTGAACCCAGCACCTGATCCAAAAGCTTTCGTAGCAAATGACCTGAAAGATCCTGATGATGGATATTTTTCCGTCATATCCGAGAGTGCGGAAAGTATAAAATAGACTAAAATTCCTGCTACTACATAGGATATCATAATAGCAGGTCCTGCAGCATGAATAGCAACTGATGATCCGATAAAAAAAGATCCTCCAATTATGGTACCCAGTGCCATCATAGTGACCTGCCATGCAGACAGACCTTTACGTTTGTTTTCCACTTAATACCACCTCAAGTTTATATAATCTTGAGTATAGTATTTCTTAAAACATGGAAAACATTCTGGCTTTCATATAAACAGCTAATGAAATATCTGTAAACTGGATTGTGAACTACCACCACCTATAGAAGTAGATGGCTTCTTAGTCAATATTCCTAATGGAACAAGTTTACCTAAGCTCTAAAGGTTGAACCAACCTCAGTGTATTGCCAAAATTATATGGCTAATTTCAGCAGATTTTTGCTGGCGTTTATATCCCTGTCATGGTGTGTGCTGCATTTAGGACAGGTCCATTCCCTGAGTGCAAGATTTTTTACTTCTCTATTCTTATATCCACAAACTGAACACAATTGACTACTTGCATAATTACCGGGTGCCACTATTATTTTTCTGCCATACCATCCAGCCTTGTATTCCAGCATTCTTCTGAATTCACTCCAGCTTGCTTCGCTTATTGCCTTTGCCAGCCTGTGATTCTGCTGCATATTTTTAACTTTCAAGTCCTCAATAACTATAGATTGGTTTTCTCTGATTAGTTTTATTGATAACTTATTTAAGAAGTCTGCCCTTTGATTCACTATCTTCTCGTGTAATTTAGATGATTTTAACCTAGCTTTTTTTCTGTTATTACTGCCTTTTTTCTTCCTTGACAGGTCCCTTTGAAGTTTGACAAGCCTTTTTTCTGATTTTCTCAGATATTTTGGGTTGGCCTCTCTATATCCATCTGAACATATTGCAAATTCTTTTAGCCCCATA
>NZ_FXYI02000026.1:0-27049 GCF_900184915.1 Clostridium sp. HV4-5-A1G
TTATAATATTATATTCAATATAAGATATAAAAAAACTGGATTTTTGTTTTGATGAATCAGTATTCTCAATGGAAGGGGTATGGATGAAGGAAAATAATGAATTTAAAGTAACAACTGATATAATAGAAGAGTGCTTAAGGGAGTGCCTGGAAAATGAGGATGAACATGAAAAAAAAGATAAACCACACCATGTTAGTAGTAGATAAAGGTGTGGTTCTCATTACAATTAATTAATCGATTGAATATTTTTTTTCCAGGTGCCTGAAGGCAATTACCAAAACTGAAGTTATAACTAGATATATTACAGCAGCTATTATAAAGGGAGTAATGGTAAAATCACGGGTCACTACTTCCTTTGCTGCTCTTAAAAGATCCCCAACTCCAATAGTTGCAACTAATGCAGAATCTTTTATTAGATTTATACTTTCATTGCAAACAGGAGGAAGTACATTTCTGGTAGCCTGTGGAATTATTATCTTTGTCATAGTTTGGTAATAACTCATTCCCAAGACCCTGGAAGCTTCATACTGACCCTTGTCTATGGATTCAATACCAGCTCTGAATATCTCTGCTAAGTATGCAGCATAATTTATAGTAAAAGCAAGTCCGGCAGCAGCTAGAGGAGATAGTCTTATGCCAATTACAGGAAGACCAAAATAGGCAAAAAATAGCTGTAAAAGTAGAGGAGTTCCTCTAAAAGCCCAGGTGTACAAACTTAATATAGTTTTTAGTGGCTTAATTTTAGATATTTTACCTATTGCTACTATACATCCTAAAGGTATGGAAAATACAGCAGTTATAAGAAATAATTCTCCAGTTATTAGACTTCCCTTTAATATAAATCCTGTAATGTCCATAAGATTATCCAATTAAATCACATCCTAACTTTTTATTTTGCTATTATATCTTTACTGAACCACTTTTGGGATATCTTATCTGCAGTTCCATCTTTCTTCATAGAATCCAGTGCTTCATTTAACTTATCTTTAAAAGCTGCATCGCTTTTTCTAATACCAACACCATAATCTTCTTTCCCAAAATTGTCATCAAGTATTTTATATAATCCGGGTTTTTTCTGTAAATAATATCTCCCGACAACCTCATCTACCACAACAGCATCAATACGTCCCTGGTTTAAATCCAGTAGAGCTTCTGTATTATTTGAATATTTTCTCACTTCTTTTAAGGATTTTGAAGTGGCGGTATCCGACTTCAATGCAGTTTCACTGCTGCTCCCAAGTTGAAGTCCTACGGTTTTACCTGATAAATCTTTCTTAGTCTTTATATTTGAGTTGTTTCTCACTACAATTATCTGTTTGTTTTGAAGATATACTTTTGAAAAAGATATCTGCTTTTTCCTGTCTTCTGTTATGGTTAGACCGTTCCATATAACATCTATGTCCTTGTTGTTTAGACTGAGAATAATACCATCCCATTCTACAGGCTTAAAGACTACATTTACCCCCATTTTCTTTGCAGCGGCTTTGGCCATGTCTATGTCAAACCCTACGATTTGACCTTTTGAATCCCTAAATCCCATTGGGGGGAAACTGTCGTCTAGGCCAACTACAAATTTACCCTTTGATTTTATGTCATCCCAGGATGTATCTGTTTTTTGAGATTGTCCACATCCTGAAAATATTGATGTCACAATAAATACCATGATTGCTAAAATACTTAATTTTTTTTTCATTTTAATTGCCTCCCTTTTATATAAATCAATTACAATAAATATTATAATTTACCGTGGTAAATTTGTAAACTGATAAATTAAAAGTATATAGAGCTGTTAAGTGTGAAAAAATGCTGATTGAATTGTAGTCAAACTACAATTCAATCAGCATTTGATAACTTTTAATAAATACTATTTAAGTAGAGCTTTTGCGGCAGCCTTTATATCATTCTTTCCTAAGATAGCAGAAATTACGGAGATGCCATCCACTCCAGTAGATAATACATCTTTGAAATTCTGCTCATTAATTCCACCTATGGCAACAGCAGGTATGCTTATACTATTGTATATTTTACGTAGACCTTCTATACCTATTGGCGTATCTATATCCTTTTTAGTTCCAGTGAAAAATATAGTTCCTATTCCAATGTAATCTGCACTATTTTTTTGTGCATCTACAGCTTCTTCCACAGTACCTGCAGATATTCCTATTATTTTATCTCTGCCCAATATCTTTCTGGCTGCGACTAAGGGCATGTCGCTTTGACCAAGATGTACACCATCTGCATCTACAGCTTGAGCTATATCCAGTCTGTCATTTATTATGAAAGGAACTTTGTAATAATCAGTAACTTCCTTAATCTTCAGTGCTAATTTGTAAAATTCCCTTGTGGAAATGTTTTTTTCTCTTAGCTGAACCAAAGTGACGCCGCCTGAAATTGCATCTTCTACAGCTTTGGATAGATCAATATTTTTTAAAAAACTTCTGTCTGTAACCAAATATAGACTATAATCTATTTCCATACTATTTTGGCACCTTCTTTTAAATTTTCTTCACTTAACTGATATATGCAGTCTATGAGCTTAATTCTAAAGCTTCCAGGTGTATTTGCTGCTTTAAAGGCTTCTTCTCCAGCTATATTCATTGAGAGTATGGCATTTACAGTAGCTGTGAATTTATCTTCAGATGCTCCACAGGCAGCTCCGCAAAGGGCACCCAGCATACAACCGGATCCAGTAACTTTAGTAAACATTTCTGTGCCGTTTTCAATTACAGCACTTCTTTTACCATCTGTTATGAAATCCTTTTTACCGGTGGCAGCAACTGTGCACTTGTATTTTTGAGATAAAGCTATGCAGCATTCTAAGGCACCTTCTCCAGTATCAAAGGAATCTACACCTTTTACATTGGAGGATTGTCCTGCCAAAAATTTAATCTCTCCTATGTTTCCCTTTATGACATCAATTTTTCCAACCTGGAGTATTCTGTTTATAACTTGAATTTTTTTTGGCACGGCGGCACAGGCTACAGGATCTAATACTACGGGGATATCATGGATTTTTGCAGAAGTGCTGGCTAAAACTGCGGCTTGTTCCTGCTCTTTATTAAGAGTTCCTAAATTTATGTACAGGGCAGATGATAATTTAACAAAATCAAAAACCTCATCATAGGCCTCACACATAGCAGGGGAGGCACCATAAGATAGGAGAATATTTGCACAGTCATTTATGGTAACATAGTTGGTAATACAGTGGACAAGAGGTATTTTATTTCTAACCTCTGATAATATTTTTGTTACTTTGTCTAGATTTATATTGTTCAATTTTTTAACCCCCTTTAAGTTTAAAAATAATTTCTTCTATTAAAAAGTTATACCGGCTTTTTTATAAACTTCTATAAAATGTCCAACAGGGCCAACTCCATGACCAATGGGAAATGAATTTTCTATTGCCTTAGTTATATATTGCTTTGATAGGTTTACTGCCTTTTCAATATTGTGTCCTTTGGCTAAATAGGAAGCTATAGCGGAAGATAAAGTACATCCTGTTCCATGAGTGTTTTTAGTGTTTATTCTATGACCTTTAAGGGATAATACCTTATTATCGTGAAGCAAAATATCATTGGCATCATTGCATCTATGGCCTCCCTTTACGAGTATGCTCCTTGCACCCAGTTCTTTTATTTTAAAAGCTGCACTTTCCATATCTTTTTCATTTTTAATTTTTAGTCCGCTGAGAACTTCTGCCTCTGGAATATTTGGAGTTATTACATCTGCAACATTTACCATAGTTTTTATTGCTGTTTCTGCTTCAGGTTTTAAGAGAGAATATCCGCTTTTTGATATCATTACCGGATCGAGTACTATATTTTTGGCCCTATATTCTATTAAGAGCTTTTTTATTACAGATATGGTTTTACTATTTGAAACCATTCCGATTTTTACTGCATCTACTTCGATATCGTCAAATATGGATCTTATTTGAGCCTCCACAATTTCAGGAGTTACGTCCAGTACATCTTGTACACCTATAGTATTTTGGGCTGTAACGGCAGTGATTACACTCATTCCATACACGCCAAGTGCACTCATGGTTTTTAAATCAGCTTGTATTCCCGCACCACCTGAGCTGTCAGAACCTGCAATTGTCAATACTTTTTTCATTAAAAACACCTCTAATTTTGTATTTGTTTAAGCAACTCCAAGGTTCTAAAGAAGCTAGGAGTGCTGGCAGTGATAGACACCGTATAAATATAAAAGGTGTATGCGGAAAAGCATACACCTAATAAAAATCAAAAGTCATGTGAAATTGCTTCCCTACGCCAGTTTTATCTGGATCAGGTTCAAAGGGTTAGAGAATATCTCTTCTCAGCTATATAAAGCACCCCCACAGCCTATTTTATTTTAAACTCATTATACTACCTTGATAAAAA
The DNA here is from genome assembly GCF_900184915.1 of Clostridium sp. HV4-5-A1G. Taxonomy (NCBI): domain Bacteria; kingdom Bacillati; phylum Bacillota; class Clostridia; order Eubacteriales; family Clostridiaceae; genus Clostridium; species Clostridium sp. HV4-5-A1G. The sequence goes on from NZ_FXYI02000026.1 coordinate 4,386, forward strand.
TTTGTAAATCAATTTTAAATTTTATTCTTCTGGTTCAGATTTTGTAGGATTAGAGGTCTTTTTATTTAAGCCAAGTATAAAATAGAAAGCTAGTATAAGTAAGAACCAGAAACATCCTACAATAAGAGCAATCCTAGTATCTGGGCTAAAAGCTAGCATTACGATGACGAAAGCTAAAAATGCCAGTACAATCCAGTTAAGATAAGGATATCCAAACATTGGAAAATGCAACTTTTTTATTTCTTCCGGAGTAAGTCTTTTTCTAAACTTCATCTGTGCTATCAGTATAATGCCCCAAGTCCAAATTGCACCAAGTGTAGCTACACTTGTAATGTAAGTAAATACCTTTCCAGGTACCAGAAAATTAAGAACAACTCCAATTAACATAAAAAATGCAGAAATCAAAATGCCAGTAGCTGGAACATGGGTTTTACCAAGCTTACTAAACTTTTTTGGTGCTGTTCCCTGCAGGGAAAGATTGTACAGCATACGTCCAGTACTGAAAATGCCGCTGTTACAGGAAGATAAAGCTGCAGTCAATACTACAAAATTTATAATACCTGCTGCTGCAGATACACCCAATTTGCTAAATGTTAAGACGAAAGGACTTCCAGTTGTACCAAGGGTATTCCATGGATAGAGTGACATTATTACAAAAAGTGCACCTACATAAAATATAAGTATTCTCCAAAGTACTTTGTTGATAGCTGACGGTATCGTTTTCTCAGGATTCTTTGCTTCACCTGCTGTAACGCCTATGAGCTCTGTGCCCAGATAAGCAAACATAACCATTGTTACTGCAAGCATAGGTCCCCATCCACCTTTAGGGAAAAATCCTCCATGTGTCCATAGATTTGAAATTCCGATAGGTTTTCCACCATTACCGAAACCAAATATAATCATGAGCAACCCTAGTACTATTATTGCAATAATTGTAACTACTTTGATAATTGCAAACCAGAATTCAAATTCACCGTAGGCTTTTACTGCAATTAGATTTACGCATGTCATTATAATAAGTGCTGCCAGTGCAGGTATCCACTGAGGCATAGTTGGAATCCAGAATTTAACGTATACGCCTACAGCTGTAATTTCAGCCATACAGGTTACCACCCACATAAACCAATAGGTCCATCCAGTCATATATCCTGCCAAGGGACTTATGAATTCATTGGCATAGGCGCTAAAGGATCCGGAAACAGGATAGGAAGTCGCCAACTCACCTAGAGCTCTCATTATGACAAACATAGCTAGTCCAGCTATAATGTAAACCAATAGAATTGCTGGCCCAGCTGTTTGAATAGCAGTAGCAGAACCTAAAAATAGCCCTACGCCAATTGCTCCTCCCAGGGCTATCAATTGAATATGACGTTCTTCTAAGCCACGCTCGAGATTCTCATTTAATGCATCTTGTTTACTCATTGTGTTCCTCCTTAGTTGGTTAAATAAACCTTAGGATAATTACTTTAAGATTATTTAATTTAAAAATTTATCACCTTCTATGGCTATCATACATTATTTAGAATATTCTCAACTAAATAATAGCATATTTTCATTTACATAACAACTAGTATTTAAAATTTTCATTGAATTTACAATCATTTTAGATTTAAATAATGTTATTTAAAAAATATAAAAATAGTAAGATAAAAGTCATATACTGTTTCACAATATGAATATTATTATAAATTTGCTTTTATACTGCCTCTTGACCACAGGTGATATTTGTGATATTATACTTTTGTCACTTGCCGAAGTGGTGGAATTGGCAGACGCAACGGACTCAAAATCCGTCGATAGTGATATCATGCGGGTTCGACTCCCGCCTCCGGCACCATAGATGTAGAACAAAAAGAACACTTTGGAATTTTCCAAAGTGTTCTTTTTGTTCTATTCTTAAAAAATAGAACAGATCAAAAGATCAATGTGATTTCTTTAAAATAATGTTGACCTGGTCGGTTCATGAGAATATAATGATTCTAAGGTTCTTAAAAAAAATTTTCTCATAGGTAAATCACTGCAAGCCTTAGAATTACCTCATCCAGGCGCGTAGCAGTGTTTATCTCTCTTTAAAAAGTCAACAATATTAGCAATAGTAGCGTTTGGATGAATTTTGAGAGGTGAGCTTTTTGAAAAAATTTTTTAATTTGCCTGTAGAGAAGCAAAATAAAATCATAGATGTAGCACTTAAATCCTTTGGTAAAAATGGCTATAAGAAAACTTCCATAGGGGACATTGCTGCTGCAGCAGGAATTTCAAAATCCATGGTGTTTCATTACTTTGGTACAAAAAAAGCTTTGTATTTTTATTTAATTGAGCTATGCGACAATATTATTATGAAAGAAGTTGATGAAAAATTTAATTATAAGGTTACTGATTTCTTTGACAGAATTAAGCTTTCATCTAATATTGAAATTTCTGTTATGAGGAAACACCCTGCAATTCCATCCTTTTTAACAAGCATGTATTTTGAAAATGACGGGGAAGTAAAAGGTGATATAAAAACCATTATTCTAGCAAAAGGTGTAGATTTTAGGAACAAAATTGCTTTTGATGGTGTAGATTTTTCAAAATTTAAGGAGAATGTTGATCCAAAGCTTGTTATAAAGATACTTCTTTGGCTTACTGATGGATATATGAATCAATTGTCAAATAGGACAGCAATAAATTATGAAGCTTTTTTTAAGGAATTTGAAGAATGTATTGATTTACTCAGAGACAATCTTTATAAGGAGGAATATGTATGAATCCCTATGTGTTGGATTTCAGCAACATTGATAAATCAGATCTACCTTTAGTGGGCGGTAAAGGTGCTAATTTAGGAAAACTGTCTAAAATCAATGATATTATGTGTTCCAGAAGGTTTTTGTATAACTACTGAAGTCTATAAAAAAATTGTCTGTGACAATTCTGAATTTAATAGCGTAAATGATCAATTATCTTTTTTAAAGATAATTGACAAAAGAAAAATCAGTGAATTCAGTAAAAAGGTTCGGGAGATTATAGAACAGATACCTATCCCGATGGAGATTATAGAAGAAGTCTTGCATTACATTTCAAAGCTTGGCGAGAAAAATGCATATGCAGTGCGTTCAAGTGCTACGGCAGAAGATTTGCCTCTAGCTTCTTTTGCTGGTCAGCAGGATACCTATCTCAATATTAAGGGAATGAATAATATATTGAAATATGTAAAAAAGTGCTGGGCGTCACTTTATACGGACAGAGCGGTAATTTATCGTATACAAAATAATTTTGATCATCGAAAGGTGTATCTCTCTGTAGTAATACAAAAAATGGTTTTCTCCCAGGCCTCAGGGATAATGTTTACTGCAGATCCTGTAACTTTCAACAGAAAGGTAACATCTATTGATGCAAGTTTTGGCCTTGGTGAAGCTCTTGTATCAGGTCTGGTTAATCCAGATATCTATAAAGTGAGAGAAGGAAAAATACTGTATAAAAAGATATCTATCAAAAAACTCGCTGTTTCGGCACTGCAAAATGGTGGTACAAAAGGGAAGGACATTGATACTGCAAAGCAAAATATACAGACCCTTCGGGATGAGCAAATTTTACAACTGACAAATATAGGCAGAAAGATTGAAAATTATTTTGGATGTCCACAGGATATAGAATGGTGCCTTTGTGAAGGTAAATTTTATATTGTTCAAAGTAGGCCTATAACTACATTGTATCCTGTACCATCAGAGGCTGTGGATGGAAAAAATCATGTATATATTTCATTTGGGCACAGACAGATGATGACTGAAGCCATGCGGCCACTAGGAATATCTCTTTTTCAAACTTTATTCAAGCAGATGGTTGGCACTCCCATGAATGAAATGGGCGGAAGGCTTTATATTGATGTATCCCGTGAACTTTCCTCGCCATTTATCAGGATGTCTTTTTTCAAAGGAATGGATGCGGTAGATGTCTTAATGAAGAATGCTCTTGCTGATCTTGTAAAGCGAAAGAATTTTATCAAGACTCTGTATAGGAAGAAGACAGCTATGGCTTCAAAATCAATGTGGCTGAAATGGATACTATTTACTATAAAAGATTACAGAGCAAACAACCCTGCTATTCTCAGCAATATCAAAGCTTTTGGACCAGGTGCCCACAGTATGAAATTTGAACAGAACTTGATAGAGGCAAAACAAAAAAAACATGAAATTATAAACCGTCTTGAAAGATTGCACGGTGGAAAGGGAAAAGCAAGGAAGTTCAAAAAGGCAGTTAGCGTCCTGCGCAATTATGCCGGTTATCGTGAGTTTAACAAGTATGTTTTGGTATGGTATGACTGGATTATTAAACAGACATTTATGAAAGAAGCAGATGCTTTAGTCCATAAGGGTATAATACAGGAAAGAGAAGATATATATTATTTGACTTTTGAGGAATTTAGAAAAGTTGTTGAGGCACATGAAATAGATTACAATATCATAAGTAAGAGAAAAAAAGATTATAAGACTTTTCAAAAACTTACGCCTCCACGTGTTATAACCTCCGAAGGTGAGATCATAACAGGGCAATATAATAGGGATAAAATACCTAAAGGTGCTATGGCGGGAGTACCTGTTTCATCTGGAAGCGTTGAAGGCCGGGCACGTGTTATTTTAAGAATGGAGGATGCGGATATAGAGGAAGGCGATATACTAGTTACAAAATTTACTGATCCCAGTTGGACTCCGCTGTTTGTATCCATCAAAGGTTTGATTACTGAAGTAGGTGGAATGATGACACATGGAGCTGTTGTTGCAAGGGAATATGGTCTGCCTGCAGTGGTAGGTGTTGAAAATGCTACGAAATTGATCAAAGATGGACAGAGAATAAGGCTGAATGGGGAAGAAGGATATGTGGAAATTTTGTAATGGGGTGCATAATAAATTATTTGGAGATGAATTTTAATGAGAATAATTTCCGTTTTGATATCATAGGTATTTTATATAGTAACTTTTTCGGCTGCATTAATTATTTATGCATAATTTTTTTGGAATGGTGCATTGTGAACTGTGAATTAAATAAAATGTATTTAAAGATAAAGATAGTATAATTATATTCCACTTGCATTTAGTATACCATGGGAATTATAATTAATTATGGGATATGAGAATTATATTAAAAAAGATTTAAGGGGGTAATGCAAGTGGAATATCAATTTTCACCCATAAGATTTGATAATAGGGGATATATTCGAGATTCGGTATTTTCTATTTTACGTAATGCCATACTGGATGGAAAATTAGAGCCAGGCCAACGATTAGTGGAGCGCAGTATTGCAGAACAGTTGAAGATAAGCAGGACTCCAGTACGTGAGGCAATCCGTCAACTCCAATATGAAAGGTTAGTAACATATATTCCACGTAAAGGTGTAGTAGTTTCTGGATTTAGCAAGGATGATATCGAGGAAATTCAACTTATTAGAACTACATTAGAGGCATTGAGCTGCAGCATTGCGGCTGGAAAAATCAATGATGAAGAATTGGACTATTTGAATTCAATTGTTAATCAAATATCAGATGAATGTGAAAAGGAAAATAACGGAAAGTTAAGCATGCTGAATAAAAGGTTTCATGAATGTATATGGAAAGCAGCAGATAGCCCACATTTATATTATTTTATAAATACACTCTGTGAATATGTTAATAAATTCACCCATTTGACCTATACTAAGCCTGGTAGAATCCAAGAAGTTATATTAGAGCATAGAGCAATAGTTAATGCTTTACAAAAACATGATAGTTCTGCTTCTTATGAAGCCATGAAAAAGCATGTAGAGAAATCTGGCCAGATATTTCTTAAAATGGCTTATTCAAATAAGAATAGTTGATGATGTCATTTATATGCAGTGAATATGTTTAGAAGTAAGTTACAGGGATTGGCGATTTTAATTGATAAAAAAGAGTTTGTTAAATAATAAATTTTCTGAAAATTTATTGAATTTATTATTTAAGGGTGCTATAATAAAGTTGGAAAAATTAGTTGTAGAATATAATGGTAGGAAATAAGGATTAAGTGTTGATATAAATTATTGTAATTAATCAGGTAAATTTATAATAAGATGAAAGGTTTATTGTGTTAAAATGGTATACGGTATACCATTTTAACACAAATTAAATCGCTACTATTGAATATTAAGTTAATTTGTCAAAAATAAAAAAAGTTATAGAGTAAAGGAATAATGAAGCATTAAAAATATATATTTTATCGTAAAATGGTATACCGTATACCATATATTAAAAATTTTGTCTAAATTCGATTGGCAGTTGCTCAAAGTTACTGGGAGGTTAAGAAAATGACTGAGTTTGATTCTATTAAATTAAAAGTTAAAGAGGGATTGGTAGAAGATTCCCGTAAGGGCATTGTTAGAATGAATCGAGAGGATATGGAGCAACTAGGAGTAGATACGGGAGATGCTATAAGTATAGAGGGTAAAAGGATTACTGCAGCAAAAGTTTATCCATCTTTTAATGATATTTACGGCCAGCCATTGATCCAAATGGATGGAATAGTTAGACATAATGCTGGTGTGGGAATAAACAGTGAAGTGACGGTAAGTAAAACTGAAGTTAAAATAGCGCGTAAGGTAGTGCTTTCCCCGCTTGAAAATTTCTATGATTGGACACAAAAAGATGAAATTGAGATAAAGAATATGTTGAAAGGAATGCCGATGCTCTGTGAGGATGAATTGTCTTTAACTCTCTTTGGCAGCAATGAGTGCAGTTTTCTTGTAAGTGGAACAACACCGTCGGGAGTAGTTAAAATTAATAAAGAAACTGATATTATTTTTGTACAACCTGAGCTTGGCATTAATGGATCGAGAATTACATATGAAGATATAGGTGGATTAGATGAGCAGGTTCAAAAAATAAGAGAAATTGTGGAATTACCTTTAAAGTACCCTAATGTCTTTAAAAGATTAGGTGTTGAGCCACCTAAAGGTATACTACTCTATGGCCCCCCAGGTACAGGAAAGACTTTAATTGCCAGAGCGGTTGCTTCTGAGACAAAGGTCTATTTTGTCCATGTAAATGGACCGGAAATAATGAACAAGTTTTATGGGGAAAGCGAAGCAAAATTAAGAGAAATCTTTAAAGAAGCAAAGAGCCGGGCTCCAAGTATAATTTTTTTAGATGAGTTGGATTCTATTGCACCCAAGAGAGAAGATGTTCATGGTGAAGTTGAAAAAAGAGTGGTAGCTCAACTCCTTGCGCTCATGGATGGTTTGGAAAATCGAGGTCAAGTTATTGTAATCGGTGCCACAAATATACCCGATTCTTTGGATCCTGCACTTAGACGTGCTGGAAGATTTGATAGAGAAATTGCAATTATGCCCCCTAATAGAGAAGGCAGGCTTAAAATACTGCAGATTCATACGAGATGTATGCCTCTTGATAAAAATGTGAAATTGGATAAGCTGGCCAAAATTACTTATGGATTTGTTGGTTCAGATCTTTCAGCACTGTGTAAAGAAGCAGGAATGATAGCACTTAGAAAAGTTTTGTCAAAAATTACAGATGACAATAATATTCCTCCTTTTAAGGTTTCAATGGATAATTTTACTGATGCACTGAGAGAAATAGAACCTTCCTCTACCCGGGAATATTACTCAGAAATTCCAGATGTAAAATGGAATGATATAGGGGGGTTAGATAGGACTAAAAAAGTTTTACAAACTTTAGTGGAACTTCCGCTTCATGATCCTGATCTGTGTAAAGAGTATGAGTTTACGCCGCCTAAGGGCATTTTATTAACAGGTCCTTCAGGCACAGGTAAAACTTTATTGGCAAATGCAGTTGGAAGCTCCGCTAAAATAAACTTTATAAGTATAAATGGCCTTACATTAATCTCCCACTGGATGGGAGAATCAGAAAAGACCTTACATGATGTATTTGTAAAGGCTAAACAAACTGCACCTTGTATTTTGTTTTTCGATGAGTTGGATGGCATTGTCCGTTCCCGCTCTTCAGGTACAAACAATTTAAGAGACAGGCTGATAAGTCAGCTTATACTGGAATTTGATGGCTTAGAAAAAGTTCAAGGAGTTACGGTGTTAGCTGCGACTAATAGAATAGATTTAATTGATTCTGTTTTACTTAGAGAAGGACGGTTTGAATACATACTGAAGTTATCTCTGCCAGAAATTGATGAAAGAGAGTCAATTTTAAAAATACATTCTAAAGGGCTGCCTGTTTCCGAAGATGTAGATTTTAGGAAGCTAGCCGAGAAAACCAGGGGAATGAGTGGTGCGGAATTAGCTACATTGTGCCATAAGGCTTCATTCATGACGCTTATGTTGTCCATAAAAAATGGTTTGAAAATGAAGATAAGTCAAGATATCTTTAATCAATCCATTGATGAAATAAATAATCAAAAGAAATTTGGGGAGGTGATTAGAACAAAGTCTCAGCGTTGAAATTTCTCACAATATTAACCATTAAAGAAAGGAAGGTGGAACAAGGTGTCAAGTCAAAATTTATTTGATGAGCCAGGGTTGAAACAGATCACAGTTTGGGGTAGAGGAGTATATGAAAATAAAGAAGCTCGTGATGTAGTAGTTTCTTTAACAGAAGCAGCTGCGTTAGAGGGAAAATATGTTCAAGCATGGGAGAACTATGTTGATCTTCCCGACCGTATTTATGTTCCGGTAAGGGCATATGGAAAAATTGGTACTCAGGAAATAGAGTCAAGATATGTTTATGAAAATGAAGCTCCTGACATTGTGGTTCTTACAGAAGAAACTCTTGTAAAAGGTGTGGATATTTTGTCTGGAATAAAGCCGGGGGCAGTGCTAGTAGTAAATACAAGGCGTTCTCCGGAATATCTATTTGGATTCATTAAAAAGAATACAGAAAACCTTTCAAAAATTGTTACAGTGGATGCAAATAGCCTTTCAAAATCTATTATTACTCTTTCAGGTGCTGAAGGTGCTACAGATGCATCGGGAATAGGAAAAGGTATTGGTGCTGTACTGGCTGCTGCTGTTGTTAAAGGCACAGAAATTGTGAAATTCGATAATTTGCTTCAAATTGTCGCCAATAAAGATGCTGCTAAAAAAGCTTATGAACAATCAATTGTTGTAGATGTAGATACTATACCGAAAGCTTCTGTGTAATAGTTGAAAAATATTAAGGAGGTGCTGTAAAATGGCTGTACCGTATGAAAAGATTCCCTTTGCAGGAACTGTACCTTCTCCCCAGAAAGAAAATGAAGGTATGATTACTGGTAATTGGCGTACTAGAAGGCCAATATTAGATTCTGAAAAATGTGTGGAGTGTCAAACTTGCTGGATTAGTTGCCCTGATTCTTGTGTGAATCTCATGACTAAAGATAGCCCTATTACCTTTAATTTAAAATATTGTAAAGGTTGTGGAATTTGTGCTGAAGTATGTCCAGTAGGAGCAATTACTTTAGTACCCGAACTGGATTTTAAAGATTGAGTTTATATTAACAGGAGGTGAATTGAAAAATGAAAAGCAATATAAAAAGAATGTCAGGGTGTGTGGCGACAGCTAATGCAATTAAATTGGCTAATGTGGATGTTATATGTTCATATCCAATCCGCCCATATACCGGAATTATGTCAGAGCTGGCAAGGATGGTGGCAGATGGAGAATTAGATGCTGAATTTGTTCTAGGTGAAGGAGAACATGGGCAGTTGAGTGTTGTTTATGGAGCTTCCGCTGCTGGGGCCAGGGCTTTTACAGGCAGCTCAGGAGTAGGTGTAACCTATGCTATGGAGGTGTATTCACCGATTTCAGGAGAAAGGCTTCCACTTCAGATGGCAATTGCAGATCGTACTTTAGATCCGCCAGGTGATTTTGGTTCAGAGCATACAGATGCTCTATGCTGTCGTGATCAAGGGTGGATTCAGGGATGGGCTTCTACACCTCAGGAAGCACTGGATTTAAGCCTTATGTATTATCGCATTGGTGAGGATCCACGTGTTCTTTTACCGCAGTATGCCTGTCAGGATGGATACTTTGTATCCCATATTCTTGGTGAAGTAGATGTACCATCTCAAGAGCAGGTGGATGCATTTTTACCGCCTTATAAAAACCGTCACGTGCTGGATACAAAAAATCCTGTAATTATAGGACCGCAGATGGAACCTGAAATGGGACCTGGGACTCAATATCAGAGACATATGGCCGTAGAAGGGGTGTATAAAGTATTTGAAGAAGTTCATGAGGAATTTGCGGATATATTTGGACGTAAATATGATCCTTGGCTTGAGAAATATATGACTGATGATGCTGAATCGGTTATTTTCATCCAGGGAGGACATGCCGAAACAGCTAAGAATGTGGCAAAGCATTTGAGAAATCTGGGTGAAAAAGTTGGCGTAGTTAGGCTGCGTACACTGCGTCCTTTCCCAACTAAACAGGTACGTGAAACCTTGAGCAAATTTAAAGTGGTAGGTGTGGTAGATAACTCGGTTAATTTCGGAATATCCTGTGGAGCAGGTGTTCTTCTTACCGAAGTCAGGGCAGCTCTATATAATAACGATAAGAAAGTGGAAACCATTGGATTTGTAGCAGGACTTGGAGGTTCCATGATTACTCAGGATGAGTTTTATAAAATGTTTAATATTATGAAAAATGTAGCCAAAACCGGGAAAAATGAAAAACAGAGTTATTGGTCACCGTTTGAATTGTAAATATGAAAGGAGGAAGTCAAGTGTTAGAAGAAATTAAATCTATTAAGGAAGCACCAAAAGAAGAATATTATGTTCCAGGTCATCGTACTTGTGCTGGATGTGGGCCTGCACTGCAGTATAGATTAGTTGCCAAAGCAGCAGGCAAGAATACGATTTTTATCGGACCTACAGGTTGTATGTATGTCGCAAACACAAGTTATGGATGCGGACCTTGGGCTGTTCCATGGATACATGCGCAAATTACCAATGGTGGAGGGGTTGCCTCTGGAATATCAGCAGCATTTAAAGCTATGATACGTAAACATAAAACCGATGCAGAATACCCTAATATCATTGTAATGGCCGGTGACGGCGGTACTTCTGATATTGGAATACAGTCACTATCTGCTGCCTTTTACCGCGGACATAATATAGTATTTATTTGCTATGATAATGAATCCTATGCCAACACGGGAATTCAAGCCTCTCCAACTACACCTTATGGAGCATGGACTACTTTTACTCCAGCTGGTCCTGTAGTTCCAGAAGGTAGAAAACTTATGCCAAAGGATATTACTAAGATCATGGCTCATGGCCATCCTGAATTAAAATATCTGGGAACTGCATCGGTGGGTTATCCTCTGGATTTGATGAATAAAGTGCGTAAAGCTTGCAATGCGGAGGGACCAGCTTTTCTCTATATTCATGCACCATGTCCAAAAGGATGGAGCTTCCCGGCAGAAAAAACAGTTGAAATTGCTAAATTGGCAGTTCAAACAGGTATGATACAGTTGTATGAACTTGTAGATGGAAAGTATAAGTTGACTTATAAACCTGCTAAGTTGAAACCAGTCAGTGAATATATAAAGTATCAAGGACGATTTAACCATCTTAAGCCTGAACATATTGAGAAACTTCAGAAATTTGCAAATCAACGTATGAAAGAGGTCGGAATAGAATACCGTGTGCCTCCAGTAGTAGAATAATAAATTTTAATTAAAATATATTAGTAGTAGCAATATCTGTAATCAAGTGGTTCTTAGATTCAGGTGTAATTTGCTAATAAGGAATTTTCTCCATCTGGACCTTATTAACAGTATTTTACGTTATTCTTTAGGTGAAAACTTATCCCCGGATTGATTTATTGACTCCGGGGTTCTAATTGAAAGAGAGTAAGGTGATAAAAAGGTAGATATTGTCAACTGACTCATTAATTTGAGTGAGATCTTTGAAAATTAAATATTAATTTAAGGAGGAATAATGCATGACTAATGTTGATGAGATGAGAGTTAAAAATATCAATGCATATGGATCAATCCTCGGGAACCGTTGGGTTCAACTTATAGCTGCTGTCATTGCCATGATAATGATTGCCAATCTGCAGTATGCCTGGACTTTATTTACCACTCCATTAGTTGCACAATTAAAGTCATCTCTAGCTGTCATTCAGTATGCTTTTACTCTGTTTATTATGTTTGAAACCTTTGTTCAGCCGGCAGGAGGATATCTGCTTGACAGATTTGGCTCAAAACTGATGTTTATCCTTGCAGGCCTATTTATTGGAGTGGGCTGGAGTATGATGGGACAAGTAAATTCTGTAAGTGGTCTGTATTTTGCCTATGCTATGGCAGGAGTTGGTGCAGCAATTATCTATGGTGGTTGTGTTAGCGTGGCAATTCGTTGGTTCCCAGATCGAAGGGGTATGGCTTCCGGTATAATAGCAGGTGCTTTTGGTCTTGGCTCAATGCCTTTTGTGCCGGTAATTGATAAATTATTGCAAAACAGCGGTGTTGCACAAGCTTTTCTGGTCACTGGAGTTTTACAGGGCATTGTAATCATAATTGTAGCTTTGATTTTGCGTTATCCTGTTGGTTCTAAAATGCCTAGTAAAAAAGAGAAAATTGCCAAGTTAGATCAATCCCAAATTGGATTCAGCCCTACACAGATGCTGAAAACTCCGAATTTCTGGCTTATATGGTCCATGTTCTTTTCTATTAGTGTAGGTGGACTCATTATCACAGCTAATACTAAACCTTTTGGAAAGGAAATGGGAATAGCTTCCTCAATTATTGTGCTGGCAGTCATGTTAAACAGCCTGGCGAATGGAATAGGAAGAGTTTTTTGGGGATGGATTTCAGATAGGTTAGGTCGTCCTAGGACCATGTTCATATCTTTCGGTTTAAATGCAATATTCTTGTTTATTTTACCTGTCATAGGTGGTAATGGTATTCTCTATGTAATTTGTATGATGTGTATAATGTTTACATGGGGACAGCTCTTTTCGTTGTTTCCACCGACTAACGCAGATGTATTCGGTTCCACTTATGCTGCTACCAACTATGGATTTCTCTATAGTGGAAAAGGAATAGCCTCTATTTTAGGTGGAGGTCTAGGAGCATACCTCGCTAGTTCTTATGGATGGAACGTAGTATTTTCATGTGCTGCAATACTTTCCTTATATGCCTGTATAATGTCACTGGTTTTGCCTCGCATACCAAAACCAGTGAAAAAACAGCCTGTGGTAAGTAAGGAAGAAGTTACTAAAGCTACTGATTAATATTTACCTAAAATATTTTTAAAGCCATTTCATTTCTACCTCTTACACTACACTTACAGTATACCATAAGCTCGAAATCATTTCAATAGTATTTGGTATACCAAATACCAATTCATATAAAGAATATACTGTAAGCTGTTCTAAAAGTTTGGTTTATTAAGCTAAATAAGTATAATTATAGGATAGGAGAAAGGGCTTATATTGTTGCAACAACTATATTGTGGAAATTTTGGAAATTCTATTGGAAATGGTTTTTTATTCTTTCTTTGCCTGATGTAAGTCCATAGTTGTAAAATAAGGTGTAACTTTTATTTTAAGTTATACCTTATTTTTAATGTAGTGTATTATAATTGTATAAGAAGATATTTTCATGTAAAGTATACTTACATAAACTACTTATATATAAGAAGGGAGAATTAGACAATATGGATATTTCATTTTTGGGAGGAGCCCGTGAAGTTGGAGGAAGCTGTATACTGCTGACAATATATAATAAAAATATATTACTGGACTGCGGCATAAGGCAAAGTTCTTCCAAAGATGTCCTTCCTGATTTTAAGTTGATTCAGGATAAGGGGGGCGTAGATGCCATAGTAATAAGCCATGCCCACATGGATCATATAGGCTCCCTTCCAATTATAAGCAGGGAATACCCAGAAGCCAGGATATATACTACCAGGATGACCAAGGATTTGATGAGAGTGCTGCTCTATGACAGTCTAAAAATTATGAACCACAGAGAAGGAGAAATTCCCCTGTATGCGGAAAAGGATGTCATAAGCATGCTGAATCGTGTATTTCCCATAAATTATATGGTTAAATTTACTGTATTCGACAATATAGTTCTTACTTTCTATATGGCAGGGCATATAGCTGGAGCCAGCTGTGTCTATATTACAACTCCAGAAGGTTCATTTTTTTACTCAGGTGATTTTTCTCTGTTTTCTCAGAAAACTGTGGAAGGGTTGAAACTGCCCAAATTAAGACCAGATGTGGCGATTTTCGAATCCACTTATGGTGACAGACTTCATTCAAACAGACAGGTAGAGGAAGAAAAACTTGTTGGTATAATAGATGAGTGCATCAGGGAAAAGGGTAAAATGCTGATCCCGGCCTTTGCTCTTGGAAGGGCGCAGGAGGTAATTCTCATTGTAAAAAAGGCGATGAATAAAAAAGTATTAAAAAATATTAAAGTCTATGTGGATGGAATGATAAGAGATATAAACAGAGCTTATAAATTAAACCCTCTGTATCTTAAAAATTCTCTGGGTAAAAAGATATTGAAAGGGATTGAGCCATTTTATGATGACAACATAATTGCAGTAAAGGATAATGAAACCAGGGAAAATATATTGGAAAGCGAAGAACCTTGTGTGATAATATCAAGCTCAGGCATGCTTACCGGGGGCTATAGCCAGTACTATGCGGAAAAAATAGCTGCTATGGAAAAGGGATATATAGTTATAACCGGCTACCAGGATGAAGAATCACCAGGGAGAAAACTGCTGGATCTTTTGAAAGATGAAGAGGATAAAAAATTATGCATAAATGAAAAAACCATTGAAGTAAAGTGTAAAGTTGAAAAAATAGGCCTTTCAGCTCACAGTGATAAATTTGAAATAAAGTCTTTAATTCATCTTTTAAATCCAAGAAGTATATTTATTGTTCATGGGGACCAAAAAGTAGTTGAGAGTTTTTCAAGAGAACTTTTTTCGGAAGTGACTGGAGAAATATATGCTCCTAAATGTGGGGAAAGTTATGAAATATATGTACACAGACCTCGAAAACAGCGGGAAAGATACATAGGCAAAATCATGAATTCCTATGAAGAATTGGATGAAGGCAATGTGAGAAAGCTATGGGAATTTGTATATGACAATTATGGGAAAAAGCTGTTTACGCTGGAAGAACTCTTCTATATATGGAGAGGCCGTAATAAATTGAAAAATTCTTTTGAGCATTTTCAGAAAATCATAATTGATTCTCCGTATTTTGAGAGCGACAGCAAAAGGTTGTTCTTGTTTGGCTGTCAGGAGGAGGAAAAGGTACGAAAAATTCTAGATAAGAAAGAGCTCAAACCAAATGAATTGAGGGAGATCATATATGAACATTTTGGCAAATTTAATTTTAAAAAAGCCAGCTATATATATGATGAGAAAAAAATTATTTTAAGCTTTGATTTTCCAGCTGTGGTAAACGGAGATATATATGATGTGATGAAAGAATTTCAAGAGGAATGGGGATGGGAAGTTAAAATAAGTAATAGGGTGAATATAAATGCGGTTTCAGAAATAATAAAAGAATTTTTTCAGAAGGAAAATATAAATAAGATATCCTATAGGCTGGAAAAAAATGAAGTTCTGGTAAACTTAAATTCACCAGTCGATATAGAAGAAAGCAAAGAGAGAAAATTTAAGAATATTACAGGAATGGATATTTTGATTAAATCAACGGGGGATTTAGCCACAAAGAATACAGATATTATAGCTGTAAAAGCTGATAATGAATGTGATACTATGGAACAAAACAAAGCTTTACAATTCATTGACGAGTTTTTTCACAGTGAGGAATTCAAACCCTATAAGAAAAGTGTGAAATCCTGCTTGAATAAAAAATATATAGAGCTGTCTTTTATTAGTCCTGTAATAGGGAAAAAATATAAAAGAAGTATTAAAAAAATAGCAGATAGTACAGGTTGGGATATAAGTATTTCAGAAAGTGCAAATCAGAATAAAATAATAGAAATGGCGGTAGTACTTTGCAAAAGAGAAAGCATAGAATTGAGAAAGAATCCGGCTTTTAATAGTTTTGATTTGAGTGTAGAATTGAAAATTAAAGAAGGATGTTTAGAAAACAATAAGGAAAAATTAAAGGATATAAAGAATGAGTTTGAACATAAAACAGGCTGTGTATTAAAATGGTAAATGAAAGTATAAAATATGACTTGTTATATACAGATTTGACAAGTATAAAATAATTTATAGAAGATTTAGACAAAATATGATAATATTATATATAAGTTACAGGAAGGGGACGTGTTAATGAAAAATAGAGATAAAGGTACGAAAACAGCGGAAGTATCAATGTATTTTTCGGAATTTGAAGTACCTCCAATGCAGGATGTTCTGATCATTGGCAAAAGGTCTCCTATTGGTCCGGAGGCAGCTAGAAGAATGGTAGACATGCTTTCTCCAGAACAATATGAAGTGATTAAAATAGAACATAAATATGTGGAGGCAATTGTTCTTAAAAAATCTTTAATAAATTTAATACCTGAAGATAAGTTGATTTCTATCATTATGGAGGAAGGAGGTAAAATTGCTGACGAAACAATGATTATAAAAGCGCAGGTTAGTATAACATTGCATGTTAGTAAATCCGTGGATTTATGATACAAAATGTTTTGAGTATAGCAGATAAAAATTTTTTAAAAGTCAATATGTTCTCAGGGGCGAATTCTATCCAGCACTGTTTTTATGAAAATGATGTTGAGTGTTTTGTAGTTTACAAATCTAATGAATTGGTTGGCATAGTTACAGAAAGAGAATTGATCAGGGCCCATCCCAATAGGATAATTGCAGATGTCATGTCGGATAGATATATATGTGTAAAGGGGAGTACGTATATATGGAAAACATTGGATATATTTAACAAGAATGAAGATTTAGAAATCATATTGGTGGAAGAAAAAAATGTTATTGTGGGATTTATTACAAAAATGATTTTAAAAATTGAATTGGGGAAACATATTGATTTACTTACGGAATTTTATAAAAGTGATTATATATTTTACAATGCTTACAGATTTATTCAGGAAAATAGAAATATTTCAATTATATTTATGGATTTAGATAATTTTGGATTCATAAATAAGAAATATGGGCATATAAAAGGAGACAAAATATTAAAATCAGTGGCCTCTATTTTAAAGAAAAATATTATTGTATCTGATAGTATCTGCTTCTGCAGATATGCTGGGGATGAGTTTGCTATTTTAACATCCTATTCTTCAAGCGAAAATAAGGTATTGGCAGAGCAGCTAATATCATCGATAAAAAAAAGTATTTTCCCAGATAAGATTTTAGTTTCGGTATCTATAGGAATAGCAGAGTATAAAGCAAAAAATCTCCATGAAGAAACTGATATATTAAATTGTATAGATAAATTGATTAATGCTGCAAGTCTAGCTTCTACTAGAGCAAAAAATATTAGCAGCCATTTATTTATAGCAGATGGGATAGACAATATATGTTTTAATGAAAGATGAATGTATTCAATTCACGATGTGTAAAAGTTCAAAGAACAAATATCAAGTATGACAATTTTTGACGGCAGATGAAATCTACCAAAATTGGACTTTGATATTTGAACTTTGAACTTCTTATATATCCTGAACCTGAAAATCGCATGATTTAGAAGTTATTATTTTTTAAGAGAATACTCAATTATTTTGTCTAACAATTGTGTAAAAGACATATTTACAGCATTAGCACTTTTAGGAAAGAGGCTATTTTTTGTCATACCCGGAAGAGTATTTAATTCAAGTACATATGGTGTATTGTCTTTTACTATCATATCCACTCTTACATAACCGGTGCATTTCAAAACCTTCCAGCATTTGAGGCATATTTTTTCTATTTCATTTTGAAGGGATTTTTCCAGCTCTACTATTATTTCTTCTGACCCGCCATCCGCATATTTGGAAGTGTAATCAAAAAAATTAGCCTTGGGTCTTATGGAGATAAGTGGAAGTACCTTACCGTTTAATATACAACAGGTTACCTCGTCACCTTTTATATATTTTTCGATTATAATTTCCCGGTCATAATCAAGAGCTAGCTTTACGGCATCTTCTACATGCTTTTTTTCGGTTACTATACTTGTAGCTACGCTTGAACCACCGCAATTGGGCTTTACAACTACAGGATATCCCATATCATCTAAGTATTTATAGTCTATTTCATCTATTGAATTGATACACAACCATTTTGCAGTATTAATTCCTGTAGCCTTAAATATTTTTTTGCTTATATCCTTATCCATGCATATTCCGCTTGTTAAAGGACCACAGCCTGAATATGGTATATCCATGGTTTCAAATACAGATTGAATTATTCCGTCTTCACCAAATTTCCCGTGAAGTGCGATAAATGCAAAATCTATATCTTTTACTTTTTCAAAAGCATCACTTTTTTTATCTATAACGATAGGTTTTACCTCGTATTTATTTTTATCCAGATAGTTTATTATCTCTTTGCCTGAGTTTAATGAAACTTCCCTTTCTGAAGATATACCGCCCATTATAACCCCTATTTTCATATCAATTCCTCCACATTTATTATTTTACCTACTATTGAATTTTGATATTATTGTTCTCAATAATTATTTTATACATTTACCTTGTAAAATAAAGAACCACATTTGGTCTATTTTGCTTAAGCTGTGGTTTCATATAGGACACTACCCTTTATTTATATGCACAATTGTGTAAAATATATATAGGTGAGGTGAAATCTATTATGTTCTCTGATATGAAAATAAGGGATAATAAATTTGTATATATACAATTAAAAGATTATATTAAAAGTATGATATTGAAGGGATTACTTAGGGCAGATGAAAAACTTCCCTCTTCCAGAGAAATGGCTTCAATGTTAAATATAAGCAGAAATACGGTGATGTATGCTTATGAATTTTTACAGGATGAGGGCTTTGTTTATATAAAAAGAGGAAAGGGCACTTTTGTTTCAGACGTAAAGGTAAATACCCAGGGAAAATGGAATATAGATTGGGAAGATGAAATAAATGAATATGGAAGGCTGTCGGAAAAATTAGATATAATCAAACATGAAACAAAATGGAAAAGTGGAATGATATCTTTTAAAAGCATAGCTCCTGATGAAAATCTTTTTAATATAGAGGAATTTAAAAAATCCTTTTTAAACCGCATGTCCATAGAAGGAAAAAAAATACTGAACTATGGATATGCTCAGGGTTATAAGTTTCTCATAGAATATCTTCTCAAGTATATGGAGAACAAAGGTGTTAATACAAGTGGAAAAGATATAATTATAACAAATGGTTTTACTGAGGGATTTGATCTGGTGCTGTCTTGTCTTACAAACAGGGGAGATAATATATTGTGTGAAAACCCCACTCATAATACGGCTATTAAGATTATGAAATTACATGGACTCAATATAAAAGGGGTCCAAATTGGTAAAGAAGGTGTAGATCTAAATGAGTTAAAAGAAAAATTAAAGGAAGGAAAATTTAAAATTTCCTATTTTATACCTTCTTATCACAATCCTACAGGCATTGTAATGTCTCCCGAAAATAGAGCAAAGTTGTATAATATACTTAAAGGTTATAATATACCTATAATTGAAGATGGTTTTAATGAGGAATTGAGATATTCAGGTGCCCATGTGCTTCCGATAGCTGCTATTGCAGGGAAGGGTAACAGTGTCATATACGTAGGAAGTTTTTCAAAAGTCTTGTTTCCAGGAATAAGGATAGGGTGGATATTGTCAGATAAGGTACTTACGGGATATTTGGAGAGTGTCAAGCGGGCAAGAAATATACATACTTCTTCTCTGGATCAAGCAATTTTTTATGACTATTTGCAAAGTGGAGATTTTAATAAATACATCAAAAAAGCTAGAAGAATATACAGGGAGAAATATGAATTTGCATTGAAATGTGCAAAGAATTATATACCCAATAGGGAAATACTTGGTGAAGGAGGAATGCATATTTTTATAAAACTAAAGGATATAAATTCCAGGCAGCTTTTAGAAAAATGCTGCGAGAGGAATGTTATATTCACTCCTGGAGATATATTTTATGTAGATGACAAGGGACAGGACACTTTGAGACTTGGTTTTTCAAGGGTGAGCAGAGAAGATATAAAAAAAGGTTTTAGCATAATTGGAGAAGAAGCTAAAAAGTTAGGAGGTATATGATGAGAAAATTATCGGATAAAACGCTTTACAGTGGAAACTGGATTAAATTGGAGGAAATAACTTATGAGGGAAAGAAACATGAACAGCTGAAGTGGGAAAGTATAGAGAGAACCAATACTACAAACACAGTTGTAATAATAAGTAAAATGGTTCCATCCAATAGATATATACTTATAAAACAGTATAGACCTACTATAGATAATTATGTTATTGGATTCCCGGCTGGACTTGTGGAAAGTGGAAGTTTACCTGAAAATGCATTGAGAGAGTTAAAAGAGGAAACGGGGTATACAGGAAATGTAAAATCTGTAGGGATTTCTCTGTATTCCAATGCAGCACTGTTGACGGACAAAGTAAGAGTAGTAAAAGTTGAGATAGATGAGAATTTAGAGGAAAATAAGAAACCAAAACAGAATTTAGAAGCAGCAGAAGATATAGAAGTAATTGCCCTGAAAAAAGAAGAGATAAAAAAATTTTTTTTAAAAGAGCAGGCTAGGGGAATTGCTGTGGCCATGGGTCCATGGTATGCTTTTTTTGGAATGGAGAATATATAATCAAAATTGAATTGGGAGTTTGTTTGAAATATAATCACAATTATGATATATTTTTAACATGGACATATTATAATTTGAAATTGCAGGTGTAATTTATGGAAGATTGGCTTTTAAAAAAAGATGATTATATTCCACCAGAAGATAAAGATAAATTTATAGACAAAAGTATTTTTTCTATATTACATCTATTATCTCTTATTAAAAGAAATAATAGAAATGAAAATAATCTCTTATACAATTTAAATCCCATAGTGAAATTGTCTTTTACTATTTTAAATATAATATTTTTATCTTTGTCCAAAAGTTTTCACTATGTATTTTTAATGGATGTATATTTTCTGTTGTTATTAAGCCTTTTGAATATAAAAGAAATAAAGAGAATACTGATTTTAAGTACAGCTGTTCCGCTGTTCACTGCTGTAATGCTCATGCCTTCCATGGTTATGGGCAATACAAAAAACAGCATTTTGCTTATACTAAAGGTAGTTGGAACTATAATTTCCATAAATACTCTATCCTATACTACCAGTTGGCATGATATAATAAAAGCACTGAAAAAGTTTTTTGTGCCTGATATTTTTATCCTAGTATTTGATATAACCTTGAGATATATTTACATTTTAGGAGAATTTGCTCTAGATATGTTTTATTCTCTTAAACTGAGATCGGTTGGAAAGAACAGCAACAAATATTCTTCCATTTCAAAACTCATGGGAGGTTTGTTTTTAAAGTCCAAGGAAATGGGAGATGAAATGTATTATGCCATGGAATGTAGAGGATTTACAGGAGAATATATATCTCATGTGAAGTTCAAGTTTAAGTTTGTTGATTTCCTATATTCAATAGTAAATATTTTTATAATAGGCATGTATTTTTACATAGCTAGGATGAGGTTAGGATGATAGAATTTAAGGATGTATCTTTTAAATATAAAGATGAAGAGGTGCTCAAGAGTATAAATGTTAAAATAGAACAGGGAGATTCAATAGCACTTATAGGTGCCAATGGCAGTGGAAAGTCAACTTTCTTAAAGTTATTGAATGGGATGATATTTCCTATGAGTGGAAGTTACTATTTTAATAATATACAGATATCTAGGAGTAAATTGGAGGATAGTAGTTTTTCTAAAAAGTTTCACAAAAAAATGGGATTTGTATTTCAAAACTCTGATGCGCAGCTTTTCTGTTCCAATGTATATGAAGAAGTGGCCTTTGGCCCAAGACAAATGGGAATGGACGAGGCTGAAGTAGAAAGAAGAGTGGAAGATTGTTTAAAACTCTTGAATGTAAAAAATTTACAAGACAAAGAGCCATATAACATAAGTGGAGGGGAAAAAAAGAGGGTGGCCATAGCTGCTGTACTTGCTCTTAACCCGGAAGTGCTGGTTTTAGACGAGCCTATGAGTGGCATAGATCCGAAGGGTAAAAAGTTTTTAAATAATTTGTTTATAGAGTTAAATAAGGCAGGAAAGACCATAATATGTTCTACACATGATTTTGAATATGTAAAGGGGCTTTTTAAACGTGTACTGGTATTTTCAGAAGATCATCATATAATAAGAGATGATGTTTATAATAAGGTAATTGAGGATAATGATTTTTTGATAAAATATAATATCAAGTAATCAGTTGACATGGAAAGTGGAATATAATAAACTTAAAACTATAATATAAAATAGATTCTAGGTGCCTTATATATAGGTGAAAAGGGAATGCGGTTAGAATCCGTAACAGCCCCCGCTACTGTATTTGATTATGAATTTTGACTTTTAACTTTAAAAGTAAGAGCTCAAAATAAATATGGATCATAAGCCAGGAGACCTGCCTAGTAGTTGTTTTTGCTTTCGGAGGGAAAGAACTTTTAGTATGTTTAATCTTTCAGTGTAAGCTGAATTTTTATGTTAAAAGCGATGAGCTCTAGAACTCATCGCTTTTTATTTAAATATATATTTT
>NZ_FXYI02000027.1:0-27045 GCF_900184915.1 Clostridium sp. HV4-5-A1G
GATATGGATTATGTAATTAATAATACTTCCATAATTAATTTTTGTGGAAAGAAAAAGCCCTGGCAAAAAAATTATGTAGGTGAATTTTATTCACTGTATAAACATTATGAAAAAATGGCATTATCTCACACATAAAAAAATATTTTAAATTGTTCATGCTATTGTTTAAGGATAGAGAAGATATAATATATATACTAAGTGATTAAAATAAAAATAGTAAAATTAAAGTTGTTGAACTATAATTATAAAAAAAGGAGGATTTTACATATGAGTAAAGTATTAGACGAGGCCATCAAATATATAGAACAATCCAGGACAGGGTTGCTGATTACCGTAGGTGAGGACGGTGCACCATATGCGAGAGTTATGGGAGCATTTTCAAATGCCAGAGCCAATCTGTATTTTGAAACGGGGAGAAAATCAAATAAGGTCAGTCATATAAAGAAAAATCCAATAGTTACTTTTTATTTCCAAAATGAGAATCAATCCTATAATACCTTTAAAAGTGTTTCTGTAACTGGAGAGGCATCGGAAGTACTTCAGAGCGATGATGACTTTAAGAGCGCAGTGGATGGAATAAGTGTCAGGTATCCGGTATTAAAGGAAAATGTAGATAAAGGTAATATTGGAGATTCCGTCATATACAGGATAAAGACAAAATTTGTGAAGATGGCTGATTATACTAAAGATCCAAAGGAAGTAAAAGAATTAGTGTAAACAGAATGTTTAATATCAGACAAAAACATCAAATTCAAAGTGGAGTACTGCAAAACTGTTCTTTAAAATAATTTTACAGCACTCTATTTTTAACTTATAAAGGGATAAATAAAGTGTTTTCCAAATTGTGACGATACATTTGAATTATACGGTGTACATATTATAATTAACTTCAAAAAGTAAGTGAGGAGTTGTTTTATTTATGGCAAAGTATGAACTTAATAAAAATTTGGCTCAAATGCTTAAAGGCGGAGTGATTATGGATGTGGTGAATGCCGAACAAGCTATAATTGCTGAAACGTCAGGGGCATGTGCGGTTATGGCACTTGAGAAGGTACCTGCGGATATAAGGACACAGGGTGGAGTTGCAAGAATGTCCGACCCCAAAATGATAAAGAAGATAAAGGCATCGGTATCCATACCGGTTATGGCCAAGGTTAGAATAGGACATTTTGTTGAGGCTGAGATACTGGAGGCTATAGGAATTGATTTTATAGATGAAAGTGAAGTACTAACCCCTGCAGACAATAGATATCATATAGATAAAAAAAGATTTAGCGTTCCTTTTGTATGCGGTGCAAGGAATTTAGGGGAAGCTTTAAGGAGAATTGGCGAAGGTGCAGCTATGATAAGGACCAAAGGAGAAGCTGGTACTGGAGATGTAGTTCAAGCTGTTACTCATATGAGAAGTATAATGGATGATATAGTAAGAGTTAAAAATTCGTCAAAGGAGGAGTTGATGACATTAGCTAAGGAATTTGGGGCTCCTTTTGACTTATTAGAATTTGTTTGGAAAAATGGAAAGCTTCCCGTAGTTAATTTTGCTGCGGGTGGAATAGCTACGCCTGCCGATGCAGCACTTATGATGAAACTAGGAGCTGAAGGGGTGTTTGTGGGTTCGGGAATATTTAAATCGGGAAATCCGGAAAAAAGAGCTAAGGCAATAGTTATGGCAACAACAAATTATAATGATCCCAAGTGCATTGCTGAAGTATCTGAAGATCTCGGGGAACCAATGGTGGGTATAAACTGCAGTGAATTGGACAGCAGATTTGAAGAAAGAGGCTGGTAAGATGAAAATAGGGGTACTTGCACTTCAGGGTGGGGTAATAGAGCATATTCATCACTTAAAAGCCCTTCACTGTGAAACGGTTGAAGTAAGAAAGCCTAAAGAATTAGATGGATTACAGGGAATTATTCTTCCAGGTGGAGAAAGTACGACTATTGGAAGACTATTAAGGGAAACGGATATTTTTCACAAGCTTAAAGAAAAAATAATGAATGGTTTTCCGGTGTGGGGAACCTGCGCAGGTATGATACTTCTTGCAAAAAATATTGAAAATGATAAAAAAAATCACCTGCAGGTAATGGACATAACTGTTAAAAGAAATGCCTATGGAAGTCAGATTAACAGCTTTTTAACCTATGAGAGGATAAATAAAGTTTATAATGGTGAAGTACCTTTGATTTTCGTAAGGGCTCCTTATATCACCAAAGTAGGAAATGATGTGGATGTATTGTGCAAAGTTGATGAAAATATTGTAGCTGTAAGACAGGATAATATGCTGGCCACTTCCTTCCATCCTGAATTAACAGATAATCTTCAATTTCACAGATATTTTGTCAATATGTGCAGTAATGGCTGAAATAAAATTCAATTTATGAGCTTGGAATTTTGCATTCCTATTATGCATTCAGTATTTAAATACTGGGGATTTATTATCCCCAGCATAAATTAAGCATTCAATGTATTCAATTACAAATATCCTAAGTTTATAGGAAATTTCAATATTTTAATAACTCAGAACACATTGATATTCTTACATGAATAGAATATGCAAAGTTCAAATTATTATTCTGGTAATTTAAGGATAAATGAACACCAATAATATAACCAATGAAATGTATTATTGCTAAATAGAAGATTATTTTCATAATGTTTACAGAAAGTTTATAAATATAGCATTAAGTTGTAATAAATACTATGTATAATTATATATGTCCTAAGGAAATACCCTTAGCGAAAAATAAAAAAGTGTCATCCTTGAAAGTATAATACCAAAATGAGCATCCGTCATGTGGGGTGCTTATTTTGCGTGAGAAAAACATATAAATAAGTCAAATAATGGTGAACGAAAGTTAAAGGATGCCAGTCCCTGTTGTAGAAATATTGAATAAAGAGTGACTACAAAAAGTCAATAGGGGGAATGGTTAAGTATGTCAACATACAGAAGTAATGCTATTGGAATTAAAGGATTACATGAAAACACATTGGAGAATCTAGAGAGTAAAATTAAAGATACTCTTGAAATTGATCTAAAGGGCAAGGTGGTAATCGATATAAAATATGCCCATGCACAAAATGATTATACGGCATTGATTATTTATGATAAGGGAATAAGTTGATAAGATATTATCGAGAACTCAAGTAGTTTATATAGAAATTTATGATTTAAAATAGAATAAATATTATTATAAAGAGGAAATGGTTTTTACTGAAAAACATAGGAGAAATAAAAAAATAGGGTTATAATATAATGACAGTAAATAAGTTTGAGACAGTAAAATTTAAAAAATATGGAATTATATGTCGTATTTAGAGGTGATAAAGGGTGATTTTTAATGAAATTTAGAAATAAAAAATTATTCAAGATAAATGAACTTCAGATTTTAATATGGGGTTTTTTGATTATAATTTTTATAGGTACTATCTTATTATGGCTTCCTATATCATCTCAAAATCATATTCATACGAATTTTATAGATTCATTATTTGTAGCTACATCAGCCACCTGTGTAACTGGACTTGTAACGGTGGATACAGGAACACATTGGAGTTATTTTGGAAAGACTGTTATTTTAATTCTGATCCAGGTAGGTGGACTAGGATTTATGGCATTTTCGACGCTTATTGCACTGGTTTCAGGAAGAAAAATAACTTTAAAAGAAAGACTATTGATTCATGAATCGCTTAACTCATTTAATATACAGGGACTTGTAAAAATGTCTAAATACATATTGATATTTACTTTTTCAGTGGAATCTATAGGTGCGGCTATTTTGTCGTTTCAGTTTGTTCCACAATTTGGATTTCGCAAAGGCCTTTTTTATTCAATTTTTCACTCTATTTCAGCATTTTGCAATGCGGGAATAGATCTAGTGGGGAAAGGCAAGAGTTTAGTTCCCTATTATAATAATGAAATGGTAATACTTACTATAAGCGTTTTAATTATGATTGGGGGGCTTGGGTTTTATGTATGGCAGGAGATATATAA
The DNA here is from genome assembly GCF_900184915.1 of Clostridium sp. HV4-5-A1G. Lineage (NCBI taxonomy): Bacteria > Bacillati > Bacillota > Clostridia > Eubacteriales > Clostridiaceae > Clostridium > Clostridium sp. HV4-5-A1G. Next base: position 3,993 of record NZ_FXYI02000027.1, read on the forward strand.
TTTAAAGAGCTTTAGGGATGTGAGAAGAATATCACTGCATTCAAAAGTTTGTATAACAATGGCTATTGTACTTTTGATTTTGGGAACCATATTTTTTCTTCTGTTTGAATTTAACAATCCTGCGACTATGAAAAATATGACTTTAGGGGACAAGATGTTATCTTCATTTTTTGCTTCGGTTTCTTTAAGAACTGCAGGTTTTAATTCAATTTCTATTTCTGACATGAGCGAGAGCAGTAAACTTTTAACAATTGTATTCATGTTTATAGGTGGAGCTCCGGGTTCTACAGCAGGGGGAATAAAAACAACTACTGCAGCTTTAATTATAATGACAGCTGTATCCGTAATAATGGGCAGACGGGAAACTGAAATTTATAAAAAAACCATAAAAAAAGATCTTGTATATAAAGCCATTGTAATATTGGTAATTTATATGATATTGATATTGATTTTTTCCATGATATTGGGTGTAACCGAGAGTGAGCAATCTTTAGAAGCTATATTTTTTGAATGTGTGTCAGCTTTTGGAACTGCAGGGTTGAGTTTGGGAATTACACCTAATTTAAGCATTATAGGTAAAATTATTATAGTCATAAGTATGTTTTTTGGAAGACTAGGAGGACTTACAATAATATTATCCATGGTAAACAGAAAAATACCTAAATCTATAAAGTACCCTGAAGGTAAAATATTGATTGGATAAAATTTTAAGATTTGAGGTGATTTTGTGAAAAGAAAACAATATTTAATTGTGGGATTGGGGAGATTCGGAAAGTCAATAGCAAAAACCCTCTATGAACTTGGAAATGATGTATTGGCAGTGGATTTGCGAGAAGAAAATGTTCAGGATATAGCCCCATATGTGACACAGGCGGTCTGCGCGGATGCAACTGAAGAGGAAAATCTAAAAGCACTTGGTATAAATAGTTTTGATGTGGCTGTAATAGGGATAGGTACTGATATTCAAAGCAGTGTTATAGTCACACTATTGTTGAAAGAAATGGGTATGAAATTTGTACTTGCTAAAGCAAGTACTGAATTACATGTAAAAATCCTCTATAAAATAGGAGCTGATAAAGTTGTGTTACCTGAAAAAGATACAGCTATAAGAGTTGCTCATAATCTTGTATCAAATAATATATTAGATTTTATAGAATTGTCTCCTGAGTACAGGGTAGCCGAAATACTATGTGCGGAAGAATGGGTTGGTAAAAGCCTGGGTAATTTGGATATAAGGGCTAAATATGGAGTGAATATTATAGTTATAAAGAGGGGAGACGATATAAGCGTATTACCTACATCAGATTTCGTATTTATGAGAAAAGATATAATTGTAGCTATTGGAAAAGAGAAAGAGATTGAAAAACTAGAGGATATTATTTAATTATTACTGTACTGAGGGATATTTGACTTTTTATATATATAAATTTGATAAATATTCTGAATTAGCCGCATGATTTATATGTTTTTAAAACGTAAGAGGTAATTAATTATGAAGTTTACTAAATTTAAGAAAATATGTTCTATAACGCAGGGAGTACAGATACCTAAAAGTAAGCAGATTGACAGTAAGGTTCAAGGATATATTAGGTATTTATATATTGCAGATTTTAAGAAAACCAGTAAAAAGAAGTATGTTGAAGACGTATATCCGGAAAAGGTAGTGGATAATAGGGATCTGGTTATGGCTAATACGGGATCACCCGGGGTTGTATTTAGAGGGAAGCATGGAGTGTTGAGTAATAATTTATTTAGGATAGACTTTAATGAAAAACTGTTAAACAGGGATTATCTATTTTATTATTTATCGTCAAATAGATTTCAACGTATGATTCAACATCGGATGAAAGGCGGAGTTCAAAAACATCTAGGGCATCGAATTATAGGAGAACAGTTGATACCGATATTAAATATGGATTCCCAGCTTAAAATAGTGAAGGTATTAAGCAAAATTCAGGAGTTAGTGAATAAAAGGAAAACTCAGATAGAGCTTCTGGAGGAGCTGATAAAGAGTGTTTTTTACAATATGTTTGGAGATTTGAAATTTAACGAATATAAATGGGAGAAGATCAGCTTAAAGGATATTTGTAATAAAATCACCGATGGAACCCACAATGCTCCAAAAAGAGTTGCAAAGGGAGTTAAATTTATTACCGGTAAGAATGTAAAAGCTTTTAAATTAGATTTATCTGATTTAGAATTTGTTTCTGAGGAAGATCATCGAGAAATATATAAGAGATGTAATCCAGAATATGGTGATGTTTTATACACTAATATAGGTTCTGGTGCGGGAAATGCCGCTTTTAATCCATTACATGAAGAATTTAGCATGAAAAATGTGGCTTTGTTGAAATTAAATAGGAATAGGGTAAATTCTATATTTATAGAATATGAATTAAACTATTTAAAAGACTACATTGTAAATAAGTATTGCATAGGTGGAGCGCAAACATTTTTAAATCTTAAAATCATCAACAACTTGAAATTGCCTCTTCCACCAATAGAACTACAAAATAAGTTTACAACAATAGTGAGAAATATAGAAAATCAGAAAAAAAAGCTGCAGCGAAGTCTGAAAGAACTGCAGGAAAGCTTTAATTCACTGATACAAAGAGCTTTTGATGGAAAACTGTTTAATTAGGAAAAGTGCTCTAAAATTGTATCATAGACTCTAATATCAAGAAGCTGTTAAAATAAATATCAATAAATAGAAAGAAGGGATTGTAGCTGTGGAAATCAAGGATTTTAATGTCATTGTATCTGGTGATGTATGTGTAAACTTGTTATTTTGGCAAATTAACGACGAGCACATCAGTGATTTAAATTGGCATCAGTATCCACATATATGCAGCAGATTAAGTGAGGGAGAAGCCCTGCTTCTAGCTAAATTTGTAACTTTATCTACAGGAGCCAATGTTATTTCTCCTAAAATGGATTATGATAAGGGGAATTTGCCGGAGGGAATTCTTAATTCTACTATACGATTAAGCCTTTTCCCTGCAATATCCAAGGATAAAGATGGGAATAGAGTATACAGAGTGAAAGAGTTTTTGGGTTTTACAGAAATGCCTTTTAAAGATCCAAAATTGTTTCCCATTATAGATGATAATGAAAATGCGGATCTAATTATATTGGATGATGAAAACAATGGATTTAACAACAATGAAAAATTTTGGCCTTTAGCTTTAAAAGAGCATAATAAACATCCGATGATTGTATATAAAATGGACAACCCTTCTAACTCAACTAAACTTTGGAAACATTTGGAGCAGTTTCATATGGAAAATACTTTAATAGTTATAAATGGAGAGGATCTGCGCTCCAAAGAGGTTAACATAAGTAAAAATCTTTCCTGGGAAAAGACGGCACTTGATTTTGTCTGGCAAATAAAAAATAATCCAATTCTTGCCTTTTTATCAAAATGTAGCCGCCTGGTTATACCATTGGGTTTAGAAGGTGCTATATACTATAGAAATAATGGAGAACCTAGGTCACAACTTTATTTTTTAACCTATGCCTTTGAGGGGGATTTAATAAAGGAGGCTCAGGGTAAAATGTATGGACTTACTTCCTGTTTTGTTGCTGGATTGACCAAGTCTTTGGTTTTGGGAAAACTTAATAATAAATCCATTGATGAATCCGTTGACGACGGTATACGGGAGGGGATTGTAGCTACACAAAAATACTTTATGTATGGATTCGGTAAAAATATTGTGGAAAGCATTTTCCCTAATCCTTCAATTTTCAGTGAAGGAGAAAATGATTTTATATATAAAGAATACATACAGGATATTGAAGTGCCCAATTCAAATAATTCTAAATGTCAGTCATGCTGGTATATTATTAAGGATAAAAGTTCTACCAATCTAGCAGAAATAGCTTACAATATTGTTAAAAAAGGGGAGGAAAGTGCTCTTAAATATATACCAATAGCGCAATTTGGAAAGTTGAAAACTGTTGACAGGGATGAATTTGAAGCTTATAAGAGTATTAAAAACCTCATGTCTGAATATGTTCTTTCTAAAAATTCAGTTCGTCCTCTTTCTATTGCTGTATTTGGAACACCTGGTTCCGGAAAATCTTTTGGAGTAACAGAAGTTGCCTCGTGTGTGGCTCCAAACTTAATTGAAAAATTGGATTTTAATTTATCTCAGTTTAGGACATTATCGGATCTCATTATAAGTTTTCATAAAATAAGAGATGTTTCTTTGATAGGTAAAATTCCTCTGGTATTTTTTGATGAATTTGATTCTACTTTTGAAAGAAAACTGGGATGGCTGAAATATTTTCTGGCACCTATGCAGGATGGTATATTCAGAGAGGACAATTCAATCCATCCTATCGGAAAGGCCATCTTTGTATTTGCAGGGGGTACAAGCAGTACATTTGAGGAATTTTGTGGAGAAGATATTAAGGACAGGGCTGAATATGGAGAATTTTTTAAGGAATTTCAAAGTGCAAAAGGCCCTGATTTTGTGAGCAGATTGAGGGGATATGTAAATATTTTAGGACCAAATCAAACTAATGAGGGAGATCAGTTGTTTATTATTCGCAGAGCGATGCTGCTGAGATCTCTTTTGGAACGCAAGGCACCGCATCTTATAAATGAAAGGCAGGAGGTTCAGATAGACAAGGGTGTGTTGAGGGCACTTTTAAAAGTCGGCAGGTACAAACATGAGTCAAGATCTATGGAAGCTATATTGGAGATGAGCAGGTTGAGTAGTGCAAAGAAATGGGAACAATCCTATCTGCCTTCCAGGGATCAATTGAAGCTGCATGTGGATGATGATGAATTTTTCCGTTATTTAATGAAAGACGAATTTTTCAATGAGAAAATTGATCAGATTTCCAGGGCACTTAATTACAGCCATGTGATGATTTACTATGACAAAGATGAAATTGTCATGAAACCTGATGAATGTTGGAAAAATCTAAGTGAAGAACAAAAAGATTCTATTAGAGATTATGCAAGGCACATACCTGATATGCTCTATAAAGTTTATTATGATTTGATTTCAATGTCTGAAAGTGAAAAACCAAAAATTATTGATTTTACGGAAAAAGAGTTGAATATTTTGGGAAAATGTGAGTATGAATATAGACTCTCTGAAAAAGGAAATGCCAATTCTTCAATGGTGTCCTGGGATGAATTGGAGAAAGATGAAAAGAATAAAATAATAGAGTATGTTAAATGCTGGCCCAGGATATTTGCAGATGCAAATTTTAAAATAGAGAGGCTTAAATTTGCCTGTTATTGTGAAGCTCAACTTAAATTCATACATCAGTAGCAGCAGAATATAAATATAAAACAACATGCAGGAAATATTTTTTAAGATGTTACCTGCATGTTGTTTTTTTAATTAAGCCATTGACATGGATTTATTTGTTCTTGCTATGCTGGTATTGTCCTGTTTTCTGTCTGACAGATCCGGCACTGGATTGGGTTGGGATTCGTCACGGTAGTCCTCGCCTTTCTGTCTCTGATGCTGTTCAATTACCATATGACTTGCCACTGAGTTGATATCGTGGTTCACTTTGTTCTGGTAACAGAAAAATTTATGATCTGCAGGAAGCTGGTGGATATTTTTAAAATCTTCATTGTCTGCAGTCAGTTCAATTTGACTGGCAAGAATATTTCGTACATAGTCCCTTGTGTCATGAAACTGAAGCAGTTTTGGGAAAGCTCCTGGTACAACTTGCTGCCACTGTTTATTTTCATATTTGGAAAGAAGTTCAGCTGCCTTGTGCAAATGGGATATTTCCTGCTGAAGATGCATCTCCCAGATTGATTTCACATTGGCATCCACCTCATCCTCATAGAAAGAATAGTAGAGATAACATTCCATGTATTCATGAAGCAAAAGGCTTTCCAGCCATGTACAGTTGGGGTCTATAAGTCCCCCGTATTGGCTTACATGCTGTTCTTCTATCATGGCAATTTCCAGATAGAGCTGACGTCCCAGATCATTATAATATGTGTTTCCCAAATTCATATAGAAATTCATGGTCTGCTGTTCTCCGGCAGTTATGATCATGGTATTCAGCTTTGTACGAATATCTGCCTTTTTAAAGTCCACAAATCTTTTGACTTCCTCTTTAGGACAGCGGTGTTCTGCTATGGTTGGCCGTCCCGGGGTTATGTCTACATATTTTTTCACCAGCTGCTGGGAGGGAATATTTTCATCCAGATCCAACAGGTTGGAATAACGGTATAGATGATCGAAATCCTCCAGCAGTGCGAAATCAAGGCACTGTTTTACATTGGAATCCGGTTCGTTTTGGGCAAGCCAGGCTGTCAGATCCACGGCAACATGTTCGTAGCCAATGGTGGTCTCCAGCTGTGTCTCGTCAATTGGTTTGAGCCAGTTGATGTGTTTTTGCTGCTGCTGCTCAATCCGCCGCAGCATTGCCAGTTCACGGCGCAAATCGTTGTTATTGCAGTGACGATGGAATTGATGGGAGAAAAGAGCTGCTTCAACCTCGATTCCATTCATTAAAATAATACGGATCCTTGTATATGGATCAATAGTCTGCTTTGAATATGATTTTGGGTATATGGTTTTCCAGTCCATGATACCATCTTCCAGGGGCATGGGCTTTTGGTCAAACGGGTTAAACATCAATATCACTCCTTTTTTATTTAGTGTGCTCATTAAATTATCCAAATATGTATGGATTTTAGGATTTTAAAAAAGTTTGGTAAGTGATATTATCATATTTGTACCATTTTGTACCATGAAAAATCGTGAATTATTGAGATTATTTTAAAGGTTTATTTTTATATTTGATTTCATATGCTTATTTGAACAGTGTAATATTGCTCTATAAATTTCAAGTCATATTGATGTTTTTTACCCAGATATTCATGTTCTCAAAACCACCGCATATATTACAATTATTTATGAGCTTTCCTCTAAATGTATAGCCATGTTTGCTGAGTACGAAATTAATACCTGGATGTATTGCTCTGGACAGGCTGTATAAAGTAATAAATTCCATGTTTTTCAGTTCCAATTCAAGGGAATAGATTATATTAGACAGTATACCTTTATTCCTATAATGTGGATGGGTGGCACAGTCGGTTATTTCTGCATTTAAATTTTCTCTATCCAGATCCGCTGAAGCTACACCGATTATTCTGTTATTATTATCCACTGCTACCTTATATAAAACTTTTTTATTTAAAGTGTTTTTCAGATAATCTTCACTGAAAATTTCAGATGGATAGGTGGAAAATGTCCGGGAAAATAATTTTATCATACCCCCTATATCACTTTCTGATGCATTTCTTATGTGGTAGTTGGAATTGTCACTGTTATAGATAAAAGTATCCTTTTTATTTAAGCTCTGCTTTAAAATCAGATCTTCTTTAGAATGTTCATTATAGAGTGTCCTATCTTTGGAGATAAAATAGGACATACAGAATGCATCTTTACCCTTGAAATAACCGTCTATTTTCCCCTCCAAGTGAAAACCTGCTTTGATAAAGTTATCCAGGTTTTCAATATCACAGTTGCATATGATCTTCCCCATATGTTGTTTTGAGGCAAAATGAATAAGTCTTTTTATATTTTGAACGGATATATTGCAAAAGTCGATTATTTTTACACGACTGTTGATATAGTCTACAAATATTTTATCCTTACCTATTTTGACATAATAGTTATTTAACTGACAACCGCTTGCCCTCATTATATTGCTTTCTCCTTTCCATTCTGGCATTATTGATTGGTGTTAAGCATATTTTCTCATCTCTGAAGAGTTTTTCTAAGCCTTCATATGGAGTGTTTTTGAATTTTTTACACAGTCCACAATGTTTGCAGTGGCGGTTTTTATCAGATGGTTCGGTATAAGTACACAATACACCTTCATAGTTTCTGAGTATTAATTTTTCAGGTGTTTGTGAGACCAAATACTGGGGACCTATAGGTATTTTTCCGCCGCCGCCTGGAGCGTCAATTACGAAAGTAGGCACTGCAAATCCGGAGGTATGGCCGCGTAAAAGTTCCATGATTTCTATACCGGTTGAAACTGGCGTCCTGAAATGTTCAATACCTTGGGATAGATCACATTGGTATATATAATAAGGTCTTATTCTGTTTTTCACTAATTCCTGTACAAGGTTTCTCATAATATAAGGACAGTCATTGATGTTTTTCAAAAGTACTGACTGGTTTCCAAGTGGAATTCCTGAATCGGCTAGCATCTTGCATGCCAACATTGATTCTTCGGTTATTTCATTTGGGTGGTTGAATTGTGTGTTAATCCAAACTGGGTGATATTTTTTTATGATTCTGCACAGGTTACTGGTTATTCTCTGAGGCATGACAACCGGCACTCTGGTTCCAATTCTTATAACTTCAACGTGGTCTATCCGTTTTATCTCCTTTAATATAAATTCAAGCTTATCATCGGAAATGCATAGGGCATCACCACCGGATATCAATACATCCCTGACTTCGTCATGAGCTTTTACATATTCTATAGCTTTTAGTATATCATTGTTTGATAGAGAATTATCATTGTGTCCTGCAAAGCGTCTTCTTGTACAGTGTCTGCAGTACATAGAACATTTTTCGGTAACAAGGATTAGTACTCTGTCAGGATATCTGTGGGTTAATCCGGGAACAGGGGAATCAAGAGTTTCATGCAATGGGTCATTTATATCACATTTGGATATTTTGGTCTCATCTATGGTGGGAATTGCTTGTCTTCTAATAGGGCAATTGTAGTCATCTGGATCAATCAATGTTGCATAATAAGGAGTTATTGCCATTCTTAGTTTTTTAAGACTAGTTTTTACTCCCTCTCTTTCGTCTTCAGTGAGATCTACTACTTGTTCCAATTCCTCCAGTGTGGTAATTCTATTAGAAATCTGCCATTTCCAACTGTTCCACTCATCTTCTGCAACGTCTTTCCATAATGGTATATTCCAGTATTTCCTTTTCAAACCAAACACTCCTTTTAAAAATTAACAATACAATATAAAAAATTGTCTATGTTATATGGAAGCCAATGAACAATCAAAAAAACAATAAGCTGCAGAGAAGTCTCTGCAGCTTGTAAAGCCGTAAATTCAAAGGTACATTAAAAAATACAAATTCAAGTATACCAAAAACTTCCCTTCAACGCTTGCGAGATTAGCTGACGGATTCGGATCGAAGAAATTAACCCTACCTGCCTAAGCAGGATTCACCCCAAAATTGGTTTTCCCGTTCAAATTGATTAAGCGCTAGTAACATTGTATTATTTCTCATATTTATTGTTATACATACAACCATAACACTTTAACATATGTATGTCAAATGAACAACATTGTTTTTTATCATGCACTTGTAAAACATCTATGTCTATGATATCATATAAATGATTTTAGATTTAAGGAGGGCTGCTTAAAATGCGTATCAGATTCCGATTTTATGCTTTATTTAACTAATTTTATAGTGATTAAAGGCTCTACTTATAAGTGTAGAGTAATCGGGATTGATCTGGCTATTTTTAAGAAACCTTATAAACATATGGATATATGATGGTATATGTATGTAAAAATGTATTAGAAAGGGAAAACGTAAATCCACTCCCTTTTGCGTATATCTAATAGTTACGTATATTCCGTTTACTCAATGCGCAGGTAGCAGGCCTGTGTTTTTTATTTCAATAAAAATGGAGGAATATATATGGAACGGGAGAAAAAAGCTATAATAGCGGGAGCAAATCTTAATAATGATAAGGATTTTGCAAGCCTTATGCAGGAATTATTCAGCCTCGCAGAGGCATGTGATATAGAAGTAGTTGGAGAGGTGACGCAAAAATTAAATAAAGTGAATTCATCTCATTATCTAGGCAGTGGTAAAATTAAGGAAGTATGTGAATTAGTTGATGAGAAAAATGCAGATGTGGTAATTTTTGATGACGAGTTGTCACCTTCTCAAATTCGTAATTTAGAAAAAAGCTTAAATTGCGGTATAATAGATAGAACTTCTTTGATTCTTGATATTTTTGCAAAAAGAGCAAGGACTAGAGAAGCCCAGCTTCAAGTGGAGATAGCGAAACTTCAGTATATGCTCCCGCGATTGATTGGATTTGGGGAATCCATGGATCGTCAAGGAGGGGGATCATCTCTTAAAAACAGAGGTTCCGGCGAAACAAAATTGGAACTTGACCGTAGAAAAATTGAAAACAGAATCAGTGGCCTGAATAGAGAACTGGAAGTGCTTGTGTCACAACGTCAAAATCAACGAAAAAAGCGTAAAAGAAGAGATATACCTGTGATTGCTTTAGTGGGATATACTAATGCAGGTAAATCTACGGTTATGAATGCCATGATGGATTTGTTTAATCCGTCAGATGATAAACAGGTTTTTGAAAAGGATATGCTGTTTGCAACATTGCAAACTTCTGTCAGGAGAATTGATCTGCCAGATAATAAGTCCTTTTTATTGACGGATACAGTGGGATTTATCAGTAAATTGCCCCACTACTTAATAAAGGCATTTCGCTCAACACTAGAAGAAGTTTCTGAAGCCGACATGCTTATTCATGTGGTGGATTACTCAAATGCCAATTATGAGAAACAGATGTATGTCACCATTGATACATTGAGAGAACTGGGTGTGGAGGATATTCCCGTTATTTACTGCTATAACAAAATAGATTTAGTGGAAGGCAAAATTCCTGAAAGTAAGGAGAACTATGTATATATTTCCGCCAAGAAAAAATTGGGAATGGATAAATTAGTGGGGGCAATTCGTAGAAAAATTTTTGAAAGCTATATTTGCTGCAAATTTCTAATTCCTTATGATAGGGGAAATATAGTAGCTTATTTTAATGACAATGCAGGAATAAAGTCAACTAGTTATGAAAATAACGGCATACTTTTATCTGTAGAGTGTAAAAAATCTGATTATGAAAAATACAAAAATTATTTAATCTAGATTGGCATTTATGATGGATTTAACTATTAATGAAGTGAAATTAATTAGACAGTGTTTGGATGAGAAGATAGTTACTTTACAAAATCCTATTTAAGTAGTATGCTGTTGTTAAATTTAATATTATTAATTTAGTTTTGTAGGGGGACCTCCCGGTTGAGAAGGTTAAAACCTGACCCTTTAAACCTGATATAGTTAATACTATCGTAGGGAAGCAAAATATTTATGATTGATTTATATTTAGTGCTTACCTTAGTGGTAGGCATTTTTACGTAAATTTTCAAGGTGAAAATTTCACCCTCAAGAGCTAAATTATATTTTAAATATTATATAATATAAGGGGGAAATTATTTTGAAAACAAAAAAAATTGTATATGCAGCCATGCTTACGGCCATTGGGGTACTAGGTGGAAGTGCCATATATTTTCCTATAGGAGCTTCTAAATGTACGCCAGTTCAACATATAATAAATGTGATAGCGGCAGTCACTTTAGGGCCGGTTTATGCAGTATTGACAGCTTTTTGTATTTCACTTATAAGAAATTTTACTGGCACTGGAACACTTTTGGCTTTTCCAGGAAGTATGATAGGAGCTTTTTTTGCAGCTATACTTTATAAAAGAACAAATCAAAAACTTTTTGCAGTTGCAGGAGAAATTATAGGAACAGGTATTATAGGATCACTTCTTTCATTTCCCATTGCAAAATTTATACTTGGTAAAGACGTAGCTGCTTTCTTTTTTGTAGTACCTTTTTTAATAAATACAACAATAGGCAGTTTGATAGCATATTTTATATTAAAGTCCATAGAAGCAATAAAGGGTAGTGCAAATAATTTAAGACAAGACTAAATCAATGGTCCCTGCCACGCTGTGTAAAGCAACAAAATTTTAGCTAAAAAAGTAAGCATGGAAAATTTGCATTATTTTGACGGGGTAAAAGATATGATTATAAAGAAAAAAAAGGAAAAAATAACAGGTGGCATAATTGTAGCGGCAGGAAAGATATCTGAAGGTAATGATGAATGCTCATTATTGAAAATTGGATCTATTACTGCAGTAAAAAGAATTGTTTTGACCTTTCAGCAGGTTGAAATTTCACCGATTGTAGTGATAACTGGATATGAAGCCAGGGAAGTTGAGCATGATTTGGCTGATTACGGAGTTATATTTTTAGAAAACAAGAATTATGAAAATTCACAGATGTTTGATTCTGCGAAAATTGGATTGGAATTTTTGCAAGATAAATGTGATCAGGTGATATTTAACCCTGTAAGTATTCCAATGTTTACACCGGAGACCATTCAGAAGATGATGGAATGTGGTGCGGAGGTTATTTCTCCATCCTATCATGGAAAATCTGGACACCCTCTTTTGATATCTTCAAAATTGATTCCAGACATTTTAAAATATAACGGAAATATGGGAATGAGAGGAGCCATTAGGAGTATTAAAGTGAAAAAACAACTGATGGAGATAGAAGATGAAGGTATCCTTCAAGACATGGATGATATTGATCACTTAGATCAACTTCTAAAAAAGCACAATCAACACATTCTTCATCCTTTTGTTAGAATAAGTATTGAAAAGGAAACCATGTTTTTTAACTCGAGGACAAAATTACTTTTGCTGCTGATTAAAGAGATGCACTCTGTAAGAGGTGCATGCAGACATATGGCATTATCTTACAGCAAGGCGTGGAATATGTTAAATCAACTGGAACAAGAATTAGGTTATGCAGTGGTTGAAAGAAGACATGGTGGCAGCAGAGGCGGGAAAACTTTTTTAACAAAAGAAGGAGCAAAGTTCTTAGAAAAATATCAGCTTTTTGAACAAAACGTGCGTCAATATGCAAAAGATGAATTTGACAGACTATTTTAAAATCCAGAATTTTATGTAAAGCAAGTTCCTTTGACAAAGAATTTGATGAAATATACTCTCTATTTTATAATGAATGTAACAGATATGTTTACTTATTATAAATGTTAAGAGGGTTTTTTATTTTACCCTATATGAATTTAAACGTATTCACATAAGGTAAAATGAATAAGTATCTTTGTAGTTGTGAATTGAATAAAACATATAGGAGGAATTATATGGAAAAAATAAGCAGATCTATAAAGAAAAAGGATCACGATGATAAAATAAGTGGACGTGCTTTATATGTAGATGATTGTGTAATGGAAGGAATGCTTTATGGCAAACTTCTTCACTCTACTAAAGCAAAAGCACGCATTGCTGATGTTGTTGTACCTAAATTACCTGAGGGATATTATGTTGTGAATAAAAATGATGTGACAGGGGAAAACCGTGTTCATATAGTTCTTGATGATACGCCTGTATATGCTGAGAATACTGTGGAATATATCGGTGATCCAATTTTGATGGTTGTTGGTCCCGAACTTGATGAAGTTAAAAGGATTTTAAATGAAATTGTTGTAGTATATGAAGAGCAGATACCTGTTCTAGACATGCGCAAATCCAATACTGTTTTTTTTAATTATAATTATGCAAAAGGAGATATAGATAGGACATTAAAGGAAGCAGACCGTGTTTTTGTGGAAACTTTTCAAACAGGCTATCAAGAACAAGCCTATCTGGAGACTCAAGGTATGATTGCCTATCCTCATGGGGAAAGAATGACTGTACGTGGTTCCATGCAGTGCCCATATTATGTACATGGTGCAGTTACAAAGGCACTTGGATATGATGAAAAGGATGTACAGATTATTCAAGATGTTACTGGTGGGGGATTTGGAGGTAAGGAGGCATTTCCATCCATACTTGCCTGCCAGGTAGCGGTAGCAGCGAAAAAAGTTAACAGACCGGTAAAAGTTATATTTGACAGGCGTGAAGATATGGAATTTACTTCAAAGCGGCACCCTTCAATATGCACTTATAAAGTGGCTGTAAAAAATGGTAAAATTACTGGCATGGATATTGATGTATTGTTTAACAGCGGTGCATATACTACTCTGTCGCCTGTAGTTTTGCAGCGTGGTGTAATTTGTGCAAGTGGTGTATACGATATAGAAAATTTGCGTGTTGTAGGACGTGCGGTTAAGACCAATACTATACCCTGCAGTGCATTTCGAGGCTTTGGTGCTCCCCAGACTTTCTTTGCGGTAGAAATGATGATGGATCATATTGCCAGGGAAATGGGTGTTGATTCTCTGGAACTGAAAGAAAAGTATATTGTTAAACAGGGAGATTCAACGTCCACCAGCGGTAAGTATCACTTCCATGTACCTTTACCTGAAATGATTAAGCAAATTGACGAACTCACTGATTATCGTGATAAATGCAAGAAGTATAAAAATCAGAGGGGAAGATATCGTAAGGGAATTGGTATGTCTGTGTTCTATCATGGCTGCGGTTTTACGGGCAGTGGAGAACGCGATCTCATCAAAGCTGTTGTTAAAATAAGAAAAAACTCAGATGATACTGTAGAGATTTTGGCCAGCAATTCTGATATAGGCCAAGGCATAAAAACTACTTTTAGTAAAATTGTTGCAGATACACTTGGAATTTCCTATGACAGGGTTTTAATACAAAATCCAGATACGGATCGTGTACCTGATTCAGGTCCTACAGTAGCCAGCCGTTCCCTTATGGTAGTCGGAGAACTGCTTAGACGTGCAGCGGGAAAACTTAAAAAACAGTGGGAATCAGGAAAAGAACAGGTTGTAGAAGAACACTTTATAGAACCTGATTTTGTAATTCCATTCAGCCTTAAAGAATTCAAGGGAGATGCTTATCCAACTTATTCCTGGGCTGCTAATGTGGTTGAGGTTGAAGTAGATACTCTAACTGCAGCCACAAAGGTATTGGGTGCATGGGGGACTTATGACGTAGGTGTGCCCATTGATATGAATATTATAAAAGGACAGATGCAGGGAGGCTTCCTTCAAGGTATTGGATATGCTTCTATGGAACAGATAAATTGTAATGAAAAAGGAAGAATTCGTAATAACAGTTTTACTGATTATATTATTCCCACTGCAGTGGATGTGCCTAATCTGGTAACGGAGATTATCAACAATCCATACACTCATGGACCTTATGGAGCAAAAGGCGCAGGCGAACTTCCCCTTGTCGGTGTAGCTCCTGCTTATATCGAAGCTATGGAAAATGCTCTTGGTGTAAATTTAAATAAGGTACCATTTACCCAGGAAGATACTATGAAGGTTTTACAGGGGGTGCTTAAATAATGATAAAATTTATTCTCAATGGAAAAGAAGTGGCATCTACAGCGGAAGCAAATGAGCGTTTGCTGGATATACTTCGAAATGAATTCCGTCTTACAGGCGTGAAATGCGGATGTAAGGAGGGTGAATGCGGAGCCTGCTCTGTAATTCTCGATGGCAAACTTGTCAATTCCTGTATGGTGGCTATGGGAAGTATTGAAGGCAGTTCTGTCATGACTATTGAAGGTTATCGTGAAACCAAGCGTTTCGAAGTAATAAGCAGGGCCTATGCTTCTGTAAGTGCGGTGCAGTGTGGTTTTTGCATTCCTGGAATGGTACTTGCTTCTGAGTGTATCCTTTCCAAAAATCCAAATCCTACAGAAGAAGAAATCCGTGAAGGTATTTCTGGAAATCTCTGTAGATGTACCGGCTACAATGCTATAGTTAATGCAATTTCTATAGCAGCAAAGGAGGGAAAAGGGTTATGGTAAATTGTTATCAAGCGGCATCCTTGGAAGCGGCACTGAAAATCCGTGCAAAAGAGTCTGTCACGCCTTATGCTGGAGGTACTGATTTAATGGTTAAACCAAGAAAAGATGCTGAATATCTATTTTTAAATAAAGTACCTGAAATGAAAAAGATTGTAGAAGATGAAAAATATATCCGTATTGGAGCGGCATGTACTTTTACAGAAATTATTGAAAGTAAATTGACACCAGCTATTTTAAAAGAAGCAGTGTCCCAGATCGCTGCACCGGCAATTCGAAATCTGGGAACTGCTGGAGGTAATATATGTAATGGTTCCCCAAAAGCAGACAGCGCATTGGTATTTTTTGCTACGGATTCTAAGTTGAGACTTGTGAGCAGTAAAGGTGAACGTGTTATTCCAATTACTCAATTTTATCTTGGACGAAATAAGACTTCGCTGCAAGATGATGAATTGTTAGTTGAAATACTTATGGACAAAACAGGTTTTAACAATTACTATTATAAAAAAGTAGGGGCAAGAAATGCTCTTGCTATTTCAAGGGTTTCCTTTGCCGGTGTGATCAATATTGACAAGAGCATAATTAAAAGATTTATTACTGCATTTGGTGCAGTCAGTGATATTATATTAAGAAAGGATGATATTGATTCAATGTTCGTGGGAAAGACCATTGAGGAGGCAAAGTCTGTTAAGGAAGATTATCTTGCAGCATACGATAGGGCAATTGTCCCTATAAGGGGCAGGGTTTCTGCGGAATACAGAAAAGCTGTCTGCATGAATTTGCTTCGTGATTTCCTTGAGAGCGAGGGAATCTGATTTATATTAGATGACTTAAACTAAAGTGGAAATGTGCCTGGATTTGTATAGATCAAATTCAGGCACATTGTTTTATTTGAAAGTTAGCACATTATCTCAATTTAAGAATTACTTGTATAATAGGGTTCCCAGATTTCATCTTCTACTGCTTTTTTAGCATCAGATATAGGTTTTCTATTTAAGCCCTCTTTTACAGCTTCCTTTACTACAGCAATGGCTACAAGCTTGGAGGCTTCTCTAAGTTTATCAACTGGAGGAAGAATAGGAGCCCCTGGTTTTGAGAGATCCTGCAGGGATGCAATACCGTGCGCTGCGGCAGACAACATGTCATCTGTCACTATTCTTGATTTTGCAACTATTATGCCAAGTCCCAATCCAGGATAGAGAAGTGCATTATTAGCCTGACCTATGATATAAGTTACTCCTTTGTAGGTTACAGGATCTGACGGACTTCCTGTAACTACGAGTGCCCTGCCGTCACTCCATTTTATTATATCCTGTGCCGCTGCTTCACAGAGTCTTGTAGGGTTTGAAATGGGCATAATGGCAGGTCTTTCATTTATTTCAGACATAGCTTTTATTACTTCTTCTGTAAAGGCACCATGTACACCAGAGGTGCCGATGAGTACGGAGGGTTTGACTTCTCTTATTATTTCAGCCAGATTTTTTAAAGGATTTTTAAATTCATTTTTCGATCTCGTATATTTTTTTTGTCCCTCCGTAAGAGTATCCATATCGTCAGTAAGAAGTCCCTGACGATCTACAAGGTAAAATTGTTTTTTAGCTTCTTCTTCAGATAGGCCATTTCGTATCTTTTCCTGGAATATTTGATCAGTTACACCTATTCCAGCAGTTCCTGCACCAAAGATCACCACTTTATGATCTTTAACAGGTATATTTGTGGCCCTGGCTACAGCGTTTATGGCAGAATTCATCATCACACCAGTACCCTGAATGTCATCATTAAAGGTACAGATTTTTTTTCTATACTTTTCCAAAATAGTTCTGGCATTTCCGCGGCCAAAATCCTCCCAGTGAAGAAGTGCTTCAGGAAATAATTCGAGACTTATCTTTACAAATTGATCTATGAAATCGTAATATTTTTTACCTGTAACCCTTCTGTGCTTATTTCCCAGATAAAAGGGATCATTTAAAAGTTTTTCATTATTGGTTCCCATATCTATTACTACAGGAAGGACATTCCTGGGATTTACCCCTGCAGCTACAGTATAGACTGCCAATTTGCCGATAGAAATATCAACGCCCTGTACTCCCCAGTCTCCTATGCCAAGTACGCCTTCACCATCAGTTATAACTATAAGCTTTATTTCATCCAGATCTTTGAGGAATGCCTGAATGGATTTTTTTATATCTTCGGGATGATCTATCGACAAAAAAACAGCGTCCTTTGGAGTATCGTAATTTTTGGAATAATTTATGACAGCATCTCCTATAGTTGGGGTGTAAATTATAGGTAGAAATTCAGCGATATGTTTTCCAACTAGATAATAGAACAGAGTTCTATTGGTGTCATATATGTTCATGAGATAAAGATGTTTTTCAAGATCGCTCCCAAAGTTTTTTGATCTGTCGTAGGCTAATTTTTCCTGCTCTTCTATAGTTCTTACGGCATCCGGAAGGAAACCTGTCAAATCATATTTTTTTCTTTCATTTTTTGTAAAAGCAGTTCCTTTATTTGAAAATGGGTTTCTCAATAAATCCTGGCCTTTTAAATAATTCATCTGTAAACACTCCTTATTAGTTGATTTGTATTTTAATATTCAGTGTAAAGTAAAATTGAATTTGCATAGGGAATTCACCGTAAAGTCCACTCTAGCAAGAGTGTCTACTTGATCTACATCCTCTATTTTGAAATTTACCTTATATAATATTATACTAAACAGGATCAATTTTTTCAGTTTTTTGGTTTAAAAATATGAGAAATTAAATTTTAAATCAAGTTAAATCAATATTTACATTTAGCTTCATCCTGGACTGAGGGTTTTCTATTTCCATAACAGATTTTTTAACTTCGTATTTGTCAGTTACAGACAGTTTTATATGGAGTTTAAAATTGTTTGATTTATGAAGCTGTTTCATAAAATCATGAAATTCATCAGAGCTCTTTTCAAAACTAAAATTTTTGTAGAAATTATCATTTTTCTCCTTAGCTTGATTGTTTATGATATTAAATAATAGTTTTTTCACATCTTCAGAAATTTTATTCGAAATTAGAGAAACAGTATAGCCACTTTCTTGGTTTTTTTCAATTTTAATGTTATTTAACACATCAAATAGAAATTTAAATTTATTTACTCTATTTTCATGATTTAATTTAGTACTGTTATGAAAATAAAGATCATCGTGATAATGAATATGGAATCCGTTATTGTTGTTCATCTCAAATAGCTTAGTATTTCCCTTTACGCCTGTCATGTTGAAACTGCCTTTAATATTTTCCTTTTGTTTGATTACACCTATTAAATCATAGATAAATTTTATTTTATTCATTTATTTCCCCCTAAATTTTATTTACAATGTGATTTTGATGTCTGAACTTAAAAGTATATTGAAGAAATTTTAGAATTAGGATTTTTTTACTGGATGTTATATAATTATTTATAAAAGAAAAATTATATGAGTGTATAAGGGAGCGATCTTCAGTGAAAAAAATACTGGTAGTTGTGGATTATCAAAAAGATTTTGTAGATGGAAGTCTGGGGTTTGAAAAAGCAGTTGCACTGGAAAGTAGAATTGAAAAAAAGATTAAGCAATATAGGGGAAGCGGTTACGAAGTGGCGTTCACTTTTGATACCCATGGAGATAATTATCTAAATACTCAGGAGGGAAAGAATCTGCCTGTTCCACACTGTATCGTGGATACAGAAGGATGGAATTTATACGGAAAAGTTGCCACTTTATATGATGAAAATACCAGGTGTTTTGAAAAACCTACTTTTGGCTCAATGGAGCTTGCGAAATATCTTAGTGGTAACGGATATGACAGTGTAGAGTTAGTTGGTGTTGTGTCCAATATCTGTGTTATATCCAATGCTGTTTTAGCTAAAGCGGCGCTGCCAGAGGCTGAAATCATAGTTGATGCATCCTGTACTGCCAGTAATGATGACAGCTTAAATGAAAAAGCTTTTGATGTTATGGAGGGAATGCAGATAAAGGTTATAAATAGATGAGAAATTAGAATCTTTTAGTTAATTTGATAATATTAAGTTTAATAATGTATAATAAAATAGCAAATATAGTAATGTTTTATTATTTTTAGCTAAAATAAGGTTGTTTTACGTCAGATAATATTATGATGAAGATACGTAAAATAATTTAGGAGAAAGAAATGGAAGTTAAATCAGCATATAGAGTTTTAAAAATTTTTGAGTTATTGTCAAAAAATAAAAGTGGATTGACTATAGCAGATATAAGCAAAAAATTACATATTCCACAAAGCAGTACTTCTAATTTGATTAGAACATTGTATAGTTCAGGATATGTAGCACGAGATGAAGCTAAGAAATATGTTCTTGGAGTAAGATTAATCCAGCTGGGATCAGTAGCTATGGAATCTTTTGATATAGGTGCTGTGGCGAAACCAATACTACAGAAATTAACACAAAAAGTTCAAGAAACAGCTTTTTTAGCTATTCGTGCTCAATATGAAGTTGTTTATATATTGAAGATTGATTCAAATCGATCTGCTAATACAACTGCACAACCTGGATATCATAGACCTTTATATAATACTGGATTGGGAAAAGCATTTTTATCAGCTATGACAAGAGAGGAACAAGAAAAAATATTTTCAAATATTGAATTAAAACCAGTTACTAAACATACAATTACGGATAAAAATGTACTTATTAGACAGTTAGAACAATTTAAACGCCAGGGCTATGCTATTGATGATGAGGAGAGTGAATATGGGCTATATTGTATTGGCACAACAATTTCTACTGTGGACAAAAATATAGAAGCTGCTATTAGCATATCTGGATCAAAGACTAGAATAATTTCCAACAAGGAGGCTATTATAGAAGATATGTTTGATGCAGCAAATGAAATTTCTAGAAAACTTGGAGGAAAGTAGGAATACATATTTTATAGAAGCTGGGAAAATTTTGCATTGCACCTAAAGGGTGCTTTTTTTTTACAATGGAATCCATAGAGTTAATAAAAAAGGAATTTAAGGGAGAAATTTGTGTAGGTGCAGGAACAGTCCTTACAATTGAACAAGTAAATAATGCAATAGAAGCAGGGGCTGATTATATTATTTCGCCTAATACGGATATAAAAGTGATTAAAGAAACTAAGAGGTTAAATAAAATATCTATACCAGGTGCTTTTACACCATCAGAGATTGTAACTGCATATGATGCAGGAGCTGATTTTGTTAAATTATTTCCAGCAGGTTTATTGGGAGCAGGATATATTAAAGCTGTATACGGGCCGCTAAACTATATTCCACTACTTGCAGTAGGAGGAGTTAATTTGGATAATATATCTCAATTGATGGGTGCTGGGATATCGGGTGTTGGTGTCGGAGGAAATCTAGTAAATAAAAAGAATGTACAAGCTGGAGAATTTGGTATGATAAAAAAATTATCAAAAAAATATGTAGATAAGATTGAAGGGCGCTAATTAATGTATAATATTTATTTTAATTCAGGGACATCCAACACACGAATTTATTTAGTTAAAGACTTTAAGGTTGTTGATTTTTTAGAAAAGAATGTGGGTTCGAAAGACTCGTCTATATTAGGCAGCAACATTGTATTACTAAAGGGTTTAAAGGAGCTGTATGACAGCATACTAAATAATAATAATTTGTCAGATAATAATATCAATAGGGTATATGCTTCAGGAATGGTTACTTCGCCATTTGGAATTAAGGAAGTATCACATATAACTGTTCCAGTTTCAATTAAAAGACTTTATGATACTATTTATAAATATTATGAGCCTGATTTTTTTAAAAGATCAATTTACTTAATTAGAGGAGTAAAGACGATAGGAGAAGATTTTGTAGCTAATAGGTATAATATTTCTTCTATTAATAATATGAGAGGTGAAGAGATAGAAACATTTGGTATGTTGTCAATGGTTAAGGAAGATTGGAAGGAAGATGGGGTATCAGTGTTTTTACCAGGATCTCATACCCATATAGTATATATTAAGCATGGCTCTATTAAAGATATTTTGTCTACGTTTTCAGGGGAACTTTTTTATGCAGTTTCAACGAGTACGATTTTAGCAACCTCAATAGACAGTAAAACAGACAAGATTGATGAGGAAATGTTGTTAATGGGTTTTCAAGCGTTAAAGGAATATGGAATAAATAGGGCACTTTATTTAGTAAATACTATGAAAATATTTAGTAAATTAGATAAAGTTGAAAAAACTTCGTTTTTAGAAGGTGTAATAATGGGTGGAGTTATATTAGCATTTGAGAAAATATTAGAAGATAAATGGATGGATATAAAAGGTATAGCTATTGTTGGAAATAACAAAATAGCTAATATTTATAGAATTCTTATGAAAAAGTTAAATAGATATATACCTGTTAACACTTTTCAACAACCGGAAAAAGAAAGCTTTGCGGTAAAAGGTTTTCTAGAACTTATAAGAATGGAGGAGCTAAATTGAATAAAAAGGTATTTATTACTTCAAGATCATTTGGACAGGTGAGTGATAGGCCACTAAAAATATTGAGCCAAAATAATATAGAATATGATTTTAAAAGTAAGCCAAGTCTTTTGGAAGAAAAAGATTTTTTAAATGTAATTGATAAATATGATGCACTTATAGTAGGTGCAGATAAGATTACTGAAAAAGTAATAGAAAAAGGTAAAAATTTAAAGATTATTTGTAAACATGGGACTGGAGTAGATAATATTGATTTAAATTCAGCTAAGAAGAATAATGTTTGTGTAACTAATGTAGCAGGTGTAAATTCTGATGCGGTAGCAGATACGACCTTTGGATTGATTATTGACATTGCAAGAAGGTTATCATATGCCTCAAATATAGTAAAGTGTGGAGAATGGACAAAAGTTATTGGCGTTGATGTGCATAATAAGACTTTAGGTATTATAGGATTTGGTGCAATAGGTAAAAAGGTTGCGAAAAGGGCTTTAGGATTTGACATGAAAGTTATAGCATACGATCCGTTTATAAATAAATTGCCAGATAATTATGATAAAGTACAATTATCAGGATTTCAATATATTCTTAAAAATTCGGATTTTTTAACTTTGCATATTCCTCTAAACAAGGGTACGAGAAATCTTATAGATGAACCCCAGATGTCAATAATGAAAAAAGGAAGTTTTATAATCAATGCATCAAGAGGTGGAATCATAAATGAAGATGCTCTGTATAAGAATATTATTAATGGGCATTTGGCAGGTGCTGGTTTAGATGTTGTTGAAAAAGAACCAGCAAAAGGAAATCCTTTGCTGAAATTAGATAATGTTGTTATCTTGCCTCATATAGCATCATATTCAAAAGAAGCTATAGACTCAGTAAGTACTACATGTTCTTGGAATGTGGTAAAAAAATTAAATAATGAAACGCCAGACAATATAATAGTGTAATTCAATAAAAATTATTATTTTAATATTAATTT
>NZ_FXYI02000028.1:0-26887 GCF_900184915.1 Clostridium sp. HV4-5-A1G
AAGTTATAAAATAAAAATTATTTAAATTTGCATGTTTATTTTTTAACATTTTTTCTGTATACTATAGTTAGTAGATAAATAAAAAAAGTTGTTTTGTGAAAATAGTAAGTTATATCTATAATTGTAGTCAAATACAATTATTTTATAAGTATAATATGGGTTTTAGGTAATTAAGTTGACTTGAGAAATAATTGCTGTTGTAAAGCTTTTATTTTGAGAAGGAGGGAATTATTAAAATGGAAGAGAAGACGATCTCAATTGACAAGGCTACATTGGAACTGCTGGAAAAAGCGAAGAAGGATGAAGTGGAAACGGCCTGGGATAGAAAGTCTGCACTAAAGACACCCTGCGGATTTGGTTCAGCTGGAGTCTGTTGCAGGAATTGTGCTATGGGACCCTGTAGAGTAAGTCCCGTACCTGGAAAGGGAGTTTCAAGGGGCATATGTGGAGCTACGGCAGATGTAATAGTTTCTAGAAATTTTGCAAGAATGGTTGCAGCAGGTACGGCGGCACATTCGGATCATGGCAGGAGTATAGCTCTTACTTTGTATCATACTAGTGAAGATGGAAATATAAAAGTTAAAGATGAGGAAAAATTAAAGAAAGTTGCAGGGAGATTTAATGTTGAAACTAAAGGAAGAGATAAATATGATATAGCACATGATGTAGCAAAGGAAGGATTGAATGATTATGGGAGACAGCTTGGAGAAGTAAATTTACCACCTTCTGTTCCGGAAAAAAGAAAAGAAATTTGGAAAAAACTTGGTATATTTCCAAGGGCAGTTGATAGAGAGATAACGGCAGTTATGCACTCAACCCACATGGGATGCAATGCGGATGCAGAGAGCATGATCAAAATGTCTATGAGATGTTCATTGACGGATGGATGGCTTGGATCATACATGGGTACGGAATTCAGCGACATAATGTATGGAACTCCTCACTCGGTAGATACTGAAGCAAATCTTGGAGTACTTGAGAAGAACTCTGTAAATGTGGTTTTACACGGACATGAACCAATTCTTTCAGAAATGATAGTACAAGCAGCCTCCGATCCGGAGCTGATAGAACTAACTAAATCGGTGGGTGCTGATGGAATAAACCTGTGTGGAATGTGTTGTACTGGAAATGAAATTAGTATGAGGCATGGAATAAAGCTGGCAGGAAACTTTATGCAGCAGGAACTGGCAGTTGTTACGGGAGCAGTGGATGCATTGATAGTAGATGTGCAGTGTATAATGCCAGCACTGGCGAAGTTGTCACAATCTTATCATACTAAGTTTATAACTACTTCACCAAAAGCGCATATTAAAGATTCAACTTATATTGAGCTGGATGAAGAACACCCGTTGGATTCGGCCAAGAAGATTTTAAGAGAGGCAATATTGAACTTCAAAAATAGAGACCAGAGCAAAGTAATGATTCCTCAATTAAAGTCAAATGCAATTGTAGGATATAGTGTAGAGGAAATTTTAAATAAATTAGATAAAGTTGTAAATACCGAGATAGGACCAATGCAAACTGTAAAACCTTTGGCAGATGTTATAGTATCTGGAGTATTGAGAGGGGCTGCAGCTGTAGTTGGATGCAACAACCCTAAGACTACTCAGGACTACAGCCATATTGAAACTATAAAGGGATTAATAGCAAATGATGTTATCGTCGTTGTTACTGGGTGTGCAGCTCAGGCAGCGGCAAAATATGGATTATTACAGAAGGAAGCAGTAAAATATGCTGGACCTGGACTAGCTACTGTATGTAAACTTGTAGATATACCACCTGTCCTTCATATGGGATCTTGTGTGGATATAAGCCGTATACTGGATCTGGTTGGAAGAGTGGCAAACCACCTGGGAGTTGACATGAGTGATCTTCCAGTAGCAGGTATAGCGCCGGAATGGATGTCTGAAAAGGCTGTGGCAATAGGTACCTATGTAGTAACTTCAGGTATTGATGTTTGGCTTGGGATAGTTCCTCCTGTAACAGGTGGGCCGGAAGTAGTGGACATTCTTACCAATAAAATTGAGGATTGGGTAGGGGCTAAATTCTTTATAGAAACAGATCCTAAAAAGGCAGTTGAACAGATTGTAAATAGAATGAATGTAAAACGCAAGAAAATAGGGATTTAAATACAGTTGTTGAAAATAAGTTAATAACGGGTTTTAATTCGTAATGGCTTAAAATGATACAAAATATTTTATCAAAGTGATACACTGAAATATCTGTGTATCACTTTGAGGAAATTTTTTATAACAATTGATGCAGCTTATGTCAAATATTAATGAAAGAGGGGGATTGCATATGAAGATGAAGATGGCTATAACAGGTAAAGGTGGTGTGGGAAAAACTACACTTGCAGCAGTAATGAGCAGAATATATGCATCAGAAGGATATAAGGTTTTAGCTGTGGATGCGGATCCTGATCCCAATTTAGCACTGGCTCTAGGATTTCCCCCTGAGATAACTGAAAAAATTGTGCCAATTTCAGAAATGAAAAAATTAGTAGCTGAAAGAACTAAATCTACACCGGGAGCTTTTGGAAAGATGTTCAAAATAAATCCTAAAGTAGATGATATACCAGAGAGATATTGCAGAGAATATAATGGTGTTAGACTTTTAACTATGGGTACAGTTGACACCGGTGGAACAGGGTGTTTCTGTCCTGAAAATGTACTGCTGAAAAAACTGACTTCTCACTTACTTCTTCAGAATAAAGATATTGTAATAATGGATATGGAAGCTGGAATTGAACATTTGGGAAGGGGAACGGCCCAGGGTGTAGATGTATTTATTGTTGTTGTAGAACCTGGCATAAGGAGTATACAGACTTTTAAGCATGTAAAAAAATTGGCCATGGATATAGGTATTGAGAAGATATTTGTAGTAGCTAATAAAATTAAAAATAAAGAGGATGAAAATTTTGTACTTAAAAATATAGACGAAAAAGAATGTCTTGGTTTTATGCATTACAGTGGCGCGGTAGGAAGTTCTGACAGAGTTAATAAATCTCCCTATGATTCCGATAAGGAAACCGTGGAGGAGGTAAAAAAAATAAAACAAAAATTAGAGATGGGGGTATAATAAATGACTTATAAATCAGACATAGAAATAGCTCAGGAGTGTAAAATGGAGGACATAAAAGACATTGCTAAAAAACTTGATATTTCCGAAGATGACATTGAATTATACGGTAAGTATAAAGCAAAAGTGAATTATAACCTGTTAAAGACTACTCCTAGTAAAAATGGAAAACTTATACTCTGTACAGCTATAAACCCGACTCCAGCAGGAGAAGGAAAAACTACCACAGCAATAGGCGTTGCAGATGCACTGGCAAAACTCAACAAATCAGTAGTTGTTGCACTTAGAGAACCGTCCATGGGACCTGTATTTGGAATAAAAGGCGGAGCTGCCGGTGGTGGATATGCCCAGGTAGTACCTATGGAGGATATAAACCTGCATTTTACAGGAGACATACATGCATTGACTGCTGCTAACAACTTACTGGCAGCAATGATAGATAATCATATATATCAAGGTAATAAACTTAACATAGATCCGAGAAGAATTTCTTGGAGAAGATGCGTGGATATGAATGACAGACAACTTAGATTTGTTGTAGATGGATTGGGTGGAAAGGCAAATGGTACACCTAGAGAAGATGGATTTGATATAACAGTTGCTTCAGAAATTATGGCTATATTCTGTCTGTCAAGTGACATAATTGATTTGAAAAACAGAATTGCTAAAATAGTTGTAGGCTACACTAGAGATGGCAAACCTGTAACGGCTCACGACTTAAAAGCTGAGGGAGCTATGGCGGCACTTCTTAAAGATGCATTAAAGCCAAATTTAGTTCAAACTCTTGAAGGAACACCTGCATTTGTACACGGTGGACCATTTGCAAATATAGCTCATGGATGCAATTCGATAATGGCTACTAGAATGGCACTGCATTTTGGCGATTATGTAGTTACAGAGGCAGGATTCGGTGCTGACCTCGGTGCTGAAAAATTCCTTGATATCAAATGCAGAATGGCAGGGTTAAAACCGGATGCAGTAATAATAGTTGCTACAGTAAGGGCGCTGAAATACAATGGTGGAGTTCCAAAAGCTGAATTAAATAGTGAAAATTTGGAAGCTCTTGAAAAGGGACTTCCTAATCTGCTAAAACATGTAGAGAATATAACTAAGGTATATAAACTGCC
This sequence comes from Clostridium sp. HV4-5-A1G, assembly GCF_900184915.1. Classification (NCBI taxonomy): domain Bacteria; kingdom Bacillati; phylum Bacillota; class Clostridia; order Eubacteriales; family Clostridiaceae; genus Clostridium; species Clostridium sp. HV4-5-A1G. The sequence continues at coordinate 4,209 of NZ_FXYI02000028.1, forward strand.
TGCAGTTGTTGCGTTGAATGCTTTCCCTACTGATACAAAAGCTGAACTTAAATTGGTGGAAGATAAGTGTAAGGAATTGGGCGTAAATGTTAAGTTGTCGGAAGTATGGGCAAAAGGCGGCGAAGGTGGAATAGAAGTTGCCAAAGAAGTACTGAATCTTATAGAAAACGGCAGGAATGATTTTCAGTTTGCCTATGATGAAAAACTTTCAATTAGAGAAAAGATAAGAACTATAGCTCAAAGAATATATGGTGCCGATGATGTTAATTTTACAAGTCAGGCAGAAAAGGAAATTGATGAATTGGAGAAACTAGGTTTTGGACAGACTCCGGTTTGTATAGCTAAAACTCAATACTCCCTTACTGATGATCAGACTAAACTTGGAAGACCTACGGGGTTCAAGATTACAGTAAGACAGGTTACAGTTTCGGCAGGGGCAGGTTTTGTGGTTGCAGTAACTGGTTCGATAATGAAGATGCCAGGGCTTGGAAAAGTTCCATCTGCCGAAAAAATAGATGTGGATGAAAATGGAGTGATAAGTGGATTATTCTAGGATGTTTTAGGAGGTGGCAATATGAAATTGGCAGATAAAACCTGCAGGGATTTTGTGGAGGTTTTAGCTTCTAAATCAGCCACACCAGGTGGAGGCGGAGCTTCTGCAATTGTAGGAGCCATAGGTATGGCACTTGGAAGTATGGTGTGCAATCTTACTATAGGCAAGAAAAAGTATGCCCAATATGATGAAAAGGTAAAGGGAATATTGAAAAAGGCTGCTGATTTACAGGATGAACTTTTAAAATTGACAGATGAGGATGCAGAGTGTTTTCTCCCGCTTTCCAGGGCTTATGGAATGCCTAAAAATACTGAACAGGAAAGGAAATTGAAATCGGAGACTTTGGAAAGGTGTTTAAAGGAAGCCTGCAGTGTTCCGGTAAATATTGTTAAGAAAGCCTATGAAGCCATTGAACTTCACGAGGCACTTGTAGACAACTGTTCAAAGCTTGCCATAAGTGATGTGGGAGTAGGAGTTCAGTGTCTTAAAGCTGCTATTATTGGAGCACAGCTCAATGTAATAATAAACATAAATTCTATTAAAGATGAGGAATACGTAAAAAAAGTAAAATTAGAAACAGAGCCCTTAGTTGATAAGGGTGCTGAAATTGCCGATAAAGTGTACAAGAAAGTTCTAGATAAGCTTTGTAAGTGAGAAATATGATAACTTCGCAGGAAATATTTGTGTTTCTTGCGAAGACATTTATCAATCAATTCTAGTTTGACATGCAGTTAATTTTAAATGTGAAGGAGATTATAAGTATGGGTCAGATAATTAAAGGTAAACCTGTGGCAGATGCCATAAGTGAAACTTTAACTAAAGAAGTTGAAAATTTAAAGGTAAAGGGTATTACTCCGAAACTTGTAATAGTGAGAGTTGGAGCAAACGGAAGTGACCTTGCTTATGAAAGAGGAGCTTTAAAAAGATGCAGTAAAATTGGAATAGACGCAGCTGTCAGGGAGTTACCTGAAGACATAGCACAGGATAAATTTATTGAAGAACTGAAAAAAGTAAATGAAGACAAGAGTGTAAACGGGATAATGGTGTTTAGACCTTTCCCAAAGCAGCTGGATGAAAATGTCATAAAATATGTAATTGCCCCCGAAAAAGATATGGACTGTTTTAGCCCTGTAAATGTTGCAAAAGTGATGGAAAAAGATAAAACGGGTTTTGCCCCTTGTACTCCATCTGCGGTTATAGAGATATTAAGGCACTATAAGGTACCTATGCAGGGGAAGCGTGCAGTTATAATAGGAAGATCCATGATAGTTGGAAAGCCAATGGCCATGCTTCTTTTAAATGAAAACTCTACAGTTACAATATGTCATTCCAAAACTGTGGATATGCCAGAGGTTTGTTCGGAAGCGGATATACTTGTAGTGGGTATAGGAAGAGCCAAAATGATAGATTCAAAGTATGTAAAAGATGGTGCCGTAGTCATAGATGTGGGAATAAACGTAGATAAAAATGGAAAGATCTGTGGAGATGTGAATACAACGGATTGTGAGCCAAAAGCTTCAATGATTACGCCTGTGCCGGCAGGAGTGGGCTCGGTAACGTCTTCCATATTAGCACAACATGTTATAAAAGCCTGCAAATTGCAAAATAATTTATAGGCCTTTGAATAAATGGAGGGGTAAGATATGATTATTTCAGAAAAGAAACCTTTTGAGGAGTTACTGGATTATCTCAAGGACAGCAAAAAAGTAATAATCACTGGATGTTCACTTTGTGCTTCTACCTGTAAAGTAGGTGGAGAAGAAGAAGTGATGGAAATGAAAACTAAACTAGAGGAAAATGGTAAAGAAGTTCTAGGCTATAAAATACTTGATCCTTCCTGTAGTTTTTTGAAAACGAGAAAAGATTTAAAATCCATGAAATCCGAATTAAAAGAAGCAGATGCAATTTTGTCTCTGTCCTGTGGGGATGGGACGCAGACTGTAGCCAAGTTGGTTGATATTCCTGTTTATCCGGGGAATAATACCATGTTTATAGGTGAAGTAGAAAGGGTAGGCCAGTATTCTGAGGCTTGCAGAGCCTGTGGGAACTGTCAGCTTGGGTGGACTGGTGGAATATGTCCTGTTACTCTGTGTGCAAAGGGGCTTTTAAATGGTCCCTGCGGCGGGGCGAGAGACGGCAAATGTGAGGTCAATCCCGAGAATGATTGTGCCTGGATACTAATATATAATAGGTTGAAGGAATTGGGGCAGCTTGATAATCTGGAAGAGTTAAGAGAACCAAGAGATTATCAGATAAGCTCACACCCTAGGAAGATAAACTTGAGAGCTAAGTAATGATCAAAAGGAGGATTTAAAAATGAGCTTGCTAAAAGAAGCTTTTAAAAAGGGTGATTTTGCAGTTACAGCTGAAATGGCACCTCCCAAGGGAACGGATCTTTCTCATTTAATTGAGTGTGCCAATAATGTGAAGGGAAGGGTTCATGGGGTAAATGTTACAGATTTTCAATCTGCTACGTTAAAAGCCACATCTCTTGCTACTTGTAAAGTACTAAAGGATGCAGGATTAGAACCAGTACTTCAAATAACGGGAAGAGACAGGAATAGGATAGCAATTCAGGGCGAACTTTTATCTGCAGGTGTATTTGGAATAGAAAATGTTTTGGCACTTACAGGAGATTATACTGGTGTAGGAGATCATCCGGGAGCTAAGCCGGTTTATGATCTTGACAGTGTCGGCATATTACAAGTAGCCAGTGCTTTAGCTGCTGGAAAAGATATGAGTGGAAATGATTTAAATGGAGTTCCTAAATTCTATTTAGGAGCCTGTGTTACCCCTAAGTATGAGCCGTTGGAGCTTCAGATTATTAAAATGAGGAAAAAAATTAAAGCTGGAGCTAAATTTTTTCAAACTCAAGCTGTTTATGATATAGATATTTTAAGGGAATTTAAAGAAAAAACTAAAGATTTAAACGCCAAGATTATGATTGGCATAATACCCTTGAAATCGGCTGGTATGGCCAAATATATGAATAAAAATGTACCGGGGATATTTGTACCTGAGGAACTTATTGACAGAATGAAAAATGCTGAAGACAAGGTTAAAGAAGGTATAAAGATATCAGCAGAATTTATAAGACGTATAAAAGAAGAAAAATTATTTGATGGAGTTCATATAATGGCCATTGGGGCTGAAGAGAATGTGCCTTTGATATTGGATGAAGCAGGATTATAAAATAGGGGGAGCGATTATAATGAAATTAGTTGTGATTGGAGGAGGACCAGGCGGATATGTAGCTGCTGTCCAGGCTGCTATTTTAGGGGCAGATGTAACTGTGATTGAAAAGGGATATCTGGGTGGTACCTGTTTAAATGTAGGATGTATACCTACTAAAGCACTGCTTGCTTGTTCAGATGTCTTAAATGTAACAAGAGATGCATCGAAATTTGGAATTGATTTTGAGGGAGAAGCAAAAGTTGATTTTGACTTTATTATGAAGAGAAAAAATAAAGTTGTAGCTCAGCTGGTTAAAGGAATAGAAGCGATATTAAAATACAGGGGAATAAAAATTGTAAAAGGTACGGGAAAACTTTTAAATAGCAGTGAAATAGAAGTAGATAGAGAAGATGGAACCAAGGAGACTGTAAAGGCAGATAAGATTGTGCTTGCCACTGGCTCCGTACCTGTGGCACCTAAATTTTTTAAATATGACGGTAAAAGGGTTATAACCTCTGATGAGGTACTTAATTTAAATAAGCTTCCAAAATCCATGATTATAGTAGGAGGAGGCCCTATAGGCTGTGAAATAGGATATTTCCTTCACTGCGTGGGAACTGAAGTCAAAGTAGTGGAAATGCTGCCTCACCTGGCACCTCTTGAAGATGAAGATGTGGCAAAACAACTTCAAAGAGCTTTTAAACGGGAAAAAATAAAGTATTTTGTAGGAGATGGCATATCCGGTGTAGAAGTTAAGGAAAATGGAGTAACTGCTGTACTGAAAAGTGGAAAAGTTCTGGAAGCGGAAACCATGCTGGTAGCTGTTGGAAGAAGGGCTTATACTGATGGTTTAGGATTGGACAATGTTGGAATTAAAACTGATAAAAGAGGTAGAATAATTGTAGATGAGTATTTGGAAACTAATGTAAAGGGCATTTATGCCATAGGTGATTTACTGCCCAGTGCGGCTCTTGCACATGTTGCTTCTAGGGAGGGTATTGTAGCTGTTTACAATGCTGTACTGAATAAAAAGAAGAAAATGAGCTATAGAGCTGTTCCGGGTTGTATATTTGTAGAACCTGAAGTGGCATCTGTAGGAATGAAGGAAAGCGAAGCAAAGGATAGGGGAATAGACTATAAGATTGGGAAATTCGATTTTAGAGGTCTTGGGAAAGCCCAGGCTATGGGCAAATTCCAGGGATTTGTAAAGATAATTACAGATGAAAAAGATGTTATTATTGGAGCTGCAATAGTAGGAGAACGGGCTACAGATATGATTGGTGAACTCACTGTTGCCTGTGAATTGGGGTTGACTGCAGAGCAGATAGGGGAAGTTATTCACCCCCATCCCACACTTTCTGAGGGAATAATGGAAGCACTCCATGATGTCCATAATCAATGCATTCACTCTATTAAATAGGGATCATGTCTCTGGGGATATATGTACTGGTAGAATTTTTAAATTAAAATGTTTATAGATAATTTTTATCATGGCAATATAAGGAGGTTGAACTATGGGATACAAAATAGCTGTAGCAGGTAAGGGAGGCACGGGCAAAACTACACTGACAGGTCTTTTAATTGACTATCTTATAAAAAAAGACGCTGGGCCTATTCTGGCAGTCGATGCCGATGCCAACTCTAATTTAAATGAAGTGCTTGGAACAGAAATTGAAGAAACTATAGGGGAAATAAAAGAGGATGTAAATCAAAGATCACTTTCAGGAGATAGTTTTCCGGGGGGCATGAGAAAGGCAGATTATCTGAAGTATAAATTAAATGCTTCAATGACTGAAGGTGATGGATACGATCTTATTGTCATGGGAAGATCTCAGGGACCAGGATGCTATTGTTATGTTAATGGGATACTTAAAGCGGAGGTAGATTCACTTTCAGGAAATTATGACTACATAGTAGTTGACAATGAGGCCGGTATGGAACACCTTAGCAGAAAGCTTATAGATCCCATTGATACCCTACTTCTCATAAGTGACTGTTCCAGAAGAGGTATACAGGCTGTAGGAAGAATAAGGCAGCTGGTTTCAGAATTAAATTTAAAAGTTGGTCAGATTTTTCTCATAGTCAACAGAGCTCCAGGAGGCAAATTAAATGCCGGGATAAAGAAAGAAATAGAAAAGCAAGAATTGGATTTAATCGGAGTTGTGCCTATGGATCAGATGGTGTATGACTATGACTCGGATGGCAAGGCGCTGGTAGACCTGCCAGATAATTCCCCATGTAGGAAAGCATTGAATGAAATATTATCGAAAATTGAATTTAAAAAGTAACTAAGTAACTATAAGGAGGCAACATTATGTTAAAAAAACCAGCACAAAAATATTCAGGTAAAATTGGTGAAGTTGAAATTGGAACTGGAGAAAAAGCTATAAAATTGGGCGGTGAAGCAGTATTGCCATTTTACAGCTTTGATGGGAATACTGGAAATGCACCAAAAATTGGTATGGAGATTTCAGATATTTATCCAGAGGATTGGACAGACGCGTTGAAAGAACTGTATAAGGATGTTTCAAGTGATGTTGTAAAATGGGCGCAATTTGTTGAAGAAAAATACAGCCCAGATTTCATATGCTTAAGACTTATAAGTGCAGATCCCAATGGAGAGGATGCATCACCAGAGGATTGTGCACAAAAAGTTAAAGCGGTAGTTGAAGCCATAAAGACTCCTTTGGTGATTGCAGGTACTGGCAACCATGAAAAGGATGCAAAATTATTTGAAAAAATTGCACAGGAAACGGAAGGACGCAATGTGCTTTTAATGTCTGCTGTAGAGGATAATTATAAAACCATAGGAGCAGCTGGTGTATTAGCTTATAACAACAAAATTGTAGCTGAATCTTCAGTGGATATAAATCTGGCAAAGCAGATAAACATTTTAGTAAATCAACTTGGAATTGATAATGAAAAGCTTGTAGATAATGTAGGATGTTCGGCAGGCGGGTATGGATATGAATATGTTATATCAACTTTGGACAGAGTAAAGCTTGCAGCTTTAACTCAAAATGATAAAACACTTCAAGTTCCAATCATCACTCCGGTTTCTTTCGAGACCTGGAAGGTAAAGGAATCGATAGAGCCGGAAGCAGACACTCCAGAATGGGGAAACCAGGACGACAGGGGAGTTTCTATGGAAGTTGCAGCAGCTTCAGGAGTATTGGCTTCAGGAAGTAATGCTATAATACTCCGCCATCCTAAGTCTGTGGAGATAATGAGAAGTTTTATTAATGAACTATTGGGATAATAAGAAAACTATACTTGTATTTAAATTAAGGAGGATTCAAAATGGCTTTAACAGGATTAGGTATATTTAAGTTAACACCCAAAAAAAATTGTAAGGATTGTGGATTCCCAACTTGCCTGGCTTTTTCAATGAAGGTGGCATCTGGAGCGGTGGAAATAAGTAAATGCCCCCATATGAGCAAAGAGTCTATAGAAAAATTAGCAGAAGCTACAGCACCCCTTATGAAGACAATAACTGTAGGAAAAGGGGATACGGAATATAAATTAGGTGGAGAAACTGTTCTATTCAGGCATGAAAAAACACTTGTAAATAGAAATAGATTTGCAGTACTTTTATCAGAGAATATGGAAGATTCGGAAATAGATACTAAGATTCAGCATATGAAAGATGTGAAGTATGTTAGAATCGGTGAAGAGATGAAAACTGAATTTGTTGCCTTGAGATATGTTTCAAATAAAGATAAATATCTTGCACTGATAAACAGAGTAAAATCCAGCGGATTAAAGGTGGCTTATATATTAGTTTGCGAGGACGCAGCAGTTATGAAGGAAGCACTGCCCATAGTAAAAGACGAAAACCCTCTGGCCTATGGTGCAAACAAAGACAATTTTAAGGATATGGTAGAACTTGTAAAACAGGACAATATACCTTTGGGAGTAAAAGCAGATAATCTGGAGGAACTCTATACATTGGTAGAAGGAATTCAAAAATTAGGATATAAGAATCTGGTTTTGGATCCTGGTTCAAAATCCATAAAGGAAACTTTTGAAAATACAGTTCAGATAAGGAGAATAAATCTTCAAGGACAGGATAGAACTTTTGGATATCCTTCCATACTGTTTTTAAATGAGCTTGCAAAGGGAGATAAATTCCAAGAGGTGACCTTATCCACGTTATTTACCATGAAATATGGTTCAATACTTGTTTTAAGTGACATGGATTATTGTAGGGCGCTGCCGCTGTATGGAATAAGACAAAATATATTTACGGATCCTCAAAAACCAATGAGGGTAGAAGTTGGAGTGTACGGGCTCAATAATGCAGATGATAATTCACCTGTAATGTGTACCGTTGACTTTGCACTGACTTACTTTATAGTTTCAGGAGAAGTTGAGAGATCAAAGATGCCTGTGTGGATGGTTATCCCTGATGCAGGAGGATATTCTGTTTTAACTTCCTGGGCTGCGGGTAAATTTACCGGCAGTGTAATAGCTGATATGGTGAAAAATAGTGGAATAGAACAAAAAACTAAGAACAGAACTCTTATAATTCCTGGAAAAGTTGCAGTTTTAAAAGGTGAATTGGAAGAAAATCTTCCAGACTGGAACATAGTGGTGGGCACTACGGAAGCTATGTATATTCCTAAATTGTTAAAGGAAATGGCGGTAAAATAGTAAATTTTTAATAAAACAGTTGCTGGCTGAGAAATTTTAACCAGCAGCTGAAAATATAAAAATTAGGAGGTCGTCTAATAATGGATAAATTTATGATCATAGGTGAAAGAATTCACTGTATATCTCCAACAATCAGAAAGGCTATTGAGGAAAGAAATACTGCACCTATATTTAAAAGAGCTAAAGAACAATTGGATGCAGGAGCTGATTATTTAGATTTGAATATAGGACCTGCAGGAAAAGATGGAGAAGAAATAATGCAGTGGGCTGTTAAGGCACTTCAAAGCGAATTCGACAATGTTCCACTGGCGCTTGATACTACAAATAAAAAAGCAATTGAAGCAGGTCTTAAAATATACAATAGGGAAAAAGGTAAACCTATAATAAATTCTGCAGATGCAGGGGAGAGAATTGGGAACATAGATCTAGCTGCAGAATATGATGCCATGTGTATAGCATTGTGTGCAAAAGAGGGAATTACAAAAGATAATGATGAGAGAATAGCATATTGTACGGAAATGCTTGAAAAAGCCATGGAACTTGGAATGGAGCCTACTGATTTACTATTTGATCCACTGTTTTTAGTGATAAAGGGTATGCAGGATAAACAGAAAGAAGTATTGGAAGCTATTAAGTTGATAAGTGAAATGGAACTCAGGACCTGCTGCGGACTCAGCAATGTATCCAATGGAGCACCAAAGGAAATAAGACCTATAATGGATTCCACTTATGCAGCTATGGCAATACAAAGCGGACTGACTTCTGCAATAATGAATCCTTGTGATAAAAGATTGATGGAAACAATAAAGACCTGTGATGTTATAAATGGAGCTGTGTTGTATGCAGATTCCTACTTAGAGTTATAGTCTTTTAATATTTAAAAATAGGAGGAGCTAAAAATGAATTTATTTCAAACTATATTCACTGGTTCAAAACAGGCTTTGGCAGCAGCTGAGGGCATAGTTAAACAAGCTGTGGATGAAAAGGGTAAAGATTATAAAGTGGCCTTCCCGGATACTGCATATTCACTTCCGGTAATTTTTGCAGCTACAGGAAAAAAGATAACCAATGTGGGGGAATTAGAGGGGGCTCTGGACATAGTCAGAAGTCTTATAGTAGAAGAGGAAACTCTTGATAAAGCTCTGAATTCGGGTCTTGCAACGGCCGTAGCAGCTGAGATAATAGAAGCAGCTAAATATGTATTGTCTGATGCTCCTTATACTGAGCCCTGTGTTGGATTTATATCCGATCCAATAATACGATCTCTTGGAGTACCGCTTGTTACAGGAGATATACCAGGTGTAGCAGTTGTGTTGGGAGAATGTCCGGACGTTGATACTGCATCTAAGATCATAAAAGATTATCAGTCAAAAGGACTGCTTACGTTTTTGGTGGGAAAGGTAATAGATCAGGCTGTAGAGGGAAAAGTTAAGATGGGACTTGACCTTAGAGTTATTCCTCTTGGATACGATGTTACTTCCGTAATACATGTTGTAACTGTAGCTATAAGAGCTGGACTCATATTTGGAGGAATCAAAGGCGGTGCGCTTCAGGAAATGCTGCAGTATACTGCGGAGAGGGTGCCTGCTTTTGTAAATGCTTTTGGACCATTGAGTGAACTTGTGGTTTCTGCTGGAGCAGGGGCTATAGCTCTTGGATTCCCTGTAATAACTGATCAGGATGTAACGGAAGTACCTACACTTTTATTGACTCAAAAGGATTATGATAAATTCGTCAAGACCTCTTTAGAAGCTAGAAAAATAAAGATAAAGATAACTGAGATTCCAATTCCAGTTGCTTTTGCTGCAGCTTTTGAAGGTGAAAGAATAAGGAAGAATGACATGCTTGCAGAATTTGGAGGGGGTAAAACTGAAGCCTGGGAATTGGTAATGAATGTGGATCCTGGAGAAATTGAGGATCATAAAATAGAGCTTATAGGTCCGGATATTGACACTATAGACAAAGCACCTGGAAGAATGCCTCTTGGAATGCTTGTGAAGGTAGCAGGAGCTAATATGCAGAAAGACTTTGAACCGGTACTTGAAAGGAGACTTCATTATTTTCTAAATTATATAGAGGGAGTAATGCATGTAGGACAGAGAAATCTGACCTGGGTTAGAATAGGCAAGGAAGCTTATGATAAAGGGTTTAGACTGAAGCATTTTGGAGAAGTGATATATGCTAAGATGTTGGATGAATTTGGTTCTGTTGTAGACAAATGTGAAATTATTATAACTACAGATCCAGCTAAAACTTCAGAATTAAAGGAAAAATATGCTATGCCAAGATATACAGAAAGGGATGCTAGACTTGTATCTCTGGTAGATGAAAAAGTTGATACTTTTTATTCCTGTAATCTATGTCAGTCCTTTGCACCTGCACATGTATGTATAATAACACCTGAAAGACTTGGACTCTGCGGAGCAGTTTCCTGGCTGGATGCTAAAGCTACACTTGAATTAAATCCTACAGGACCATGTCAGGCGGTACCTAAGGAAGGTGTAATTGATGAAAATGCAGGCATCTGGGAGAAAGTCAATGAAACTGTTTCAAAAATATCTCAAGGTGCTGTAAACAATGTTACCTTGTATAGTATTTTACAGGATCCTATGACTTCCTGTGGATGTTTTGAATGTATCACGGGTATAATGCCGGAGGCCAATGGTGTTGTAATAGTAAACAGAGAATATGCTTCCATGACTCCCCTTGGAATGACCTTTGGTGAACTGGCATCCATGACCGGCGGCGGAGTTCAGACTCCTGGATTCATGGGACACGGCAGACCTTTTATATCTTCAAAGAAGTTCATGAAAGCCGAGGGTGGAATCGCCAGAATAGTCTGGATGCCTAAGGAGTTAAAGGATTTTGTAGCAGAAAAATTGAATAAGACAGCTAAAGAGCTCTATGATATAGATAATTTTTCAGATATGATATGTGATGAAACCATTGCTACTGAATCTGAAGATGTGATGAAATTCCTGGAGGAAAAGGGGCATCCTGCACTTACTATGGATCCTATAATGTAGTAAATTTGATAGAAGGATAACGGAAACAGGAGATCATTGTTTCTGTTATCCCCAATATTTAAAATTATAAAAGAGGTGGTATCTATGAATTTTCCGGAGAAATTGTACTATAGTAAGGAGCATACCTGGGCAAAAGTGGAAGGTGATACAGCACTTATAGGTATAAGCGATTTTGCCCAGGAGCAGCTGGGTGAAATACTATTTGTGGAAATGCCAGAAGTGGGAGATGAAGTCGTAAAGGACAGTTCTTTTGGAGTAGTTGAATCATCTAAAAAGGCATCGGATACGATATCTCCATTATCCGGTGAAGTAGTCGAAATCAATGAGAAGCTGGATGATGAGCCTGAATATATAAATGAAGATCCTTATGATGCGTGGATAATAAAAATAAAGATAAAGGATGACAGCGAGATTAAAGACCTGTTGAGTTCCTCTGAATATGAATCAGGATTGGAATAGATAATTTGCTGCTTTTTGTAAAGGAGGTATTTGCAAGATATGGTGAGAATAAAATTTAATCCTTATGGAAGGGAAATAGAAGTCCCAGATGGGGAAAATCTCTTGGAAGCTGTAAGAAAAGCTGGTATATTTATGGACACTCCATGTAATGGAAGTGGAGCTTGTGGAAAATGTAAAGTTAGGGTAATAAGCGGCAATATTATTTCGATGAGCAGCAAAAATATCACCGAAACGGAGAAAAAAAATGGGTATGTACTTGCTTGCCAAAGTATTATCAAGGGCAATGCAGTTGTTGAAATACCTGAAACTGAGTCATCTTCAATGCATGGTATGAAGATAGAGGACTTTTCCAGCAGCAGGGAAAAAGATATATTTAATGATTCCAGAGAGCGTATGCTGAAAAGTGGCATGAAATTTGGAACCTATGTAAAAAAGGAATATCTGGAACTTGATCCACCTACATTGGATGACAATATATCTGATTTTGAGAGACTGAAAAGGCATGTGAAAAAACAGCTGAATTATAATAGTGTATTTTGCAGGCTTCCCATATTGAAGAAAATACCTAAACTCTTAAGGAAAGCAGATTTTAAGATTACCATAACTCATATACCCAGGGGGAAAGAAAAGACTACAATCATCAATATAGAAGAGGGAGACAAAACTAAAGAGCTCTATGGAGCAGCGGTGGATATAGGGACTACTTCCGTAGCAGCTTGCTTGGTGGATTTATACAACGGTGAATTGATTGCAAAAGCTTCTTCGGGAAACGCCCAAATGAAGTATGGTGCAGATGTTATAAATAGAATAATATATTCTACTAAAGGCAGCGGGCTTGAAGAATTGAATCATGCTGTAATACAGGAAACTATAAATCCGCTGCTTAGTAAAATGTATATGGATTCTGGGATATCAAGGGATCAGGTAGTATCTTTTGTCGCAGCTGGAAATACTACCATGTCCCATCTTTTTCTGGGAGTATACCCGAACTTTCTGAGAATGGAACCCTATATACCTGCTTTTGTGAAGACACCTTTTATAAAGGCTTCAGAGCTCGATATAGAAGTTAATCCTGAGACGTTTATATACCTGGTACCTTCTGTAGCAAGCTATGTAGGTGGAGACATATCTTCAGGGGTGCTGTCTTCAGGGATCTGGAACAGCGAGGAAAATATACTTTTTATAGACCTGGGAACCAATGGGGAAATAGTATTTGGAAATAGTGAATATCTCATGACTTGTGCCTGCTCTGCAGGACCGGCCTTTGAGGGCGGAGAGATAAGCTGCGGTATGAGGGCGTCCGGTGGTGCTGTAGAAAAAGTCAGCATTGACAGCAGTTATGAGCCTACTTTAAAGGTCATTGGTCAGGAAAAACCCCTTGGAATATGCGGTTCTGGTATTATAGATCTTATATGTGAGATGATGTTTGCCGGAATCATAGACAGGAAGGGGAAAATTGTAAGAGATCTGGATACCAATAGGATTAGATTTGACGAACATGGAATTGGGGAATATATTTTGGCATTTAAGGAACAGTGTGATTTGGAAAGGGATATCAGTATAACAGAAGTTGATATAGATAATTTTATAAGGGCAAAAGCAGCTATATATTCTGGAATTACTACGCTTTTGAAGGATCTATCCATGGATTTTACTGACATTGATAAAATATATATAGCAGGTGGTATAGGAAATAGCCTTGACATAGGTAATGCGGTTAAGATAGGAATGCTGCCCGATATAGATCAGAATAAAATCCACTATATAGGCAATAGTTCACTCATGGGATGTTATTTGACCCTTATGAGTGAAGATGCGAGGCGTAAATTGGAAGAGATAGCCAACAGTATGACTTATGTGGAACTAAGTGTTGAACCGGAGTATATGGATGAATTTGTATCAGCCTGCTTTTTACCTCATACGGATATAGACAAATTTCCTACTGTTAAGAGGTGCTTCAATAAGTCTGTGTAAAAACTTTTTAGTGGTTGTTTTAATAGCATATTAGAAAGAGTATACTTAAATTTAAGGAAGTGTTTTATAATCCTGTAGATTGATATGAAATTTTTTGTGTGAGTTAAAAAGGAGGTAATTGATATGTGTGAATCGACGGCATATTTGGTAACACCCGAAGGTGAAAGCAAAGTTATGGATTATGTGGTGAATATAATTCCGAAGGAAAATGGCAAATTGTTTTTAACGGATATTTTGGGGGAAGAAAAAATAATAGAGGGAATGTTAAAAGAGGTAGATCTTTTGAAAAATAAGATAGTCATAGAAAAGGTTGTATAATTTTGCAGTGAAATATAATATTGAGGAGGGGTTTACTATGAAAGATGAACATACCCATGCACATTGCCACAGCGGGGAGCATCACCATATCCACACCCAGGACAGTACATTGGAAGTTGAAAAGGGCAAAGAGGAAAAAACATTGAAAATACTGTTGGATCATTGGATAGAACATAATAAATCCCATGAAGAAGGATTTTCAGAATGGGTAAATAAGGCCAGAAGTATGGGAAAAATTGAAACTTCACAATATATTGAAAAAGCAGTGAAATTTATGAAACAAGCTGATGATATGCTGCAAAAAGCAAAGGAATATATGTAAGGTTGATGTATTGTATAATTTTAGATAAACTTGATTTTGAAACCAGTTTTAAAATCAAGTTTATCTAAATTGTTAATTGGAGTACATTATGCCGAAATCAAATAAGGTTTAGTTTAAGGAGTGCAAATAGATGGGAGATAAGATTAATACAGATAAAAATAGGAAGGATAAAATACCCTATGATCACTATAAGACCGTATTTAAGAATTTTAACCCTGAAATAATGGCTAAAAATACAGGATGCACTTTTAATAAAGCTGCGGAAGAGATAACTGTGAAATTAATGGGACAAGATTTGATAGTGAGGTATCCTTCTGGAGATATATATAGTAAAAATGGTTCTAAATTTGAAGCCTATCCTCCAAAAACTTTAATTTTGCGGTATCTAATTCATGGCAAGGGAGTAGAGCCTTCCCGTAAATACATTACCTATAGGGAAATAGAAGGTGGGAATGTATACTATAATAATTTCTATGGAAGGTGTATTTTACGATTATCCAGAACTTTTGGAAAGAATGTAGAAAGGTTTAAAGAAATATTTGAAAAATTAGGAGCAGAAAAAGTGGAGATGGGTGATGCTGCCTATAAATTTCAATTTTTAAATAATATATATGTGATCTTTGCGATCTGGAAGGATGATGAAGAGTTTCCAGCCTCTTCCCAGATACTGTTTAATAGCAATGTACTTTTTTACTTTACAGCAGAGGATTTGGCAGTAGTAGGAGATGTAGCTATAGGAACTATGATGAAGTTGGATATTTAGTTTGAATACAGGGGTTTAAAAAAGGGGGAATTTGTATGGAAAGTAATATGTTAAAGCCTAATGAAATATGTGATGCTGCAGTAGGAGCTGGATGTACCAAGGCAGGTCTCAATATTTCCCAGCAAGCTATACTGGGGACGCTGGCAGGAGCGTTTATTGCAGTAGGAGGAGTTGTTTCTGCAGTAGTATCTCACAGCATAACCAATGTCGGGCTTGCAAAATTTGCTGGGGGTGCTGTTTTCCCTGTGGGACTTATGTTGGTAGTTATATGCGGAGCAGAACTTTTTACGGGAAATTGTCTTATGGTGGTACCTTTAGCAGGAGGAGAAATAGATTTTGAATCTATGATTAAAAACTGGATAGTTGTTTATATATTTAATTTTGTAGGATCAGTACTGGTGGCTTTTCTGGTATTTGAAGGCGGGGTTTTTGGGTTGAGCAGTGGAAAATTAGGAGGAACGGTTATAAAGGTAGCATCTACAAAAGCTGCACTGCCTTTTGGAACTGCCTTCTGCAGTGGAATAATGTGTAATTTTTTAGTGTGCCTTGCTGTGTGGGGGGCTTTTGCAGCCAAGGATATAGTGGGTAAAGTAATGATAATATGGTTTCCCATAATGACTTTTGTAACCTGCGGTTTTGAACATTGTGTTGCAAATATGTATTTCTTAATGGCGGGAATTTTTGCAAAATCCAATCCTTCTTTTGTCGCAGCTTCAGGATTGTCACAGGATAAAATAATAAGCGGAATGGGAGTTGTACATAACCTCATACCTGTAACCCTTGGGAATATAGTTGGAGGAGCTGTATTGGTAGCAATGTCTTATTTTATAGTATATAAGCACCACAGAGCTTATGAGAAGAAAAGCATTGCTTATAAGTAATACTTGATTACAATGAATTTGTTATTTTTTGCTATTGAATATTGGATATTTGTATGATATACTAAAGGCGTATAAGAAAATATAATAAATGGCAGAGTAAAAAGAGAGCCAAATTTTAAGATATATTATAATATATCTTAAGGTTAGCTCTTTTTCTTTTTAACTATTTCTATGGTGAAATTCACCTGAATCTAAAAGTTACTTTATTAAGGAGGTATTGTCTTATGTTTGATGTGACCATTATAGGGGCCGGAGTTATCGGAAGTTCCATAGCAAGAGAGTTATGCAAATATAAACTTAATGTATGTGTTGTAGAAAAAGATTTTGATGTTGGAAACGGAACCAGCAAAGCCAATAGTGCCATAGTTCATGCAGGGTTTGATGCTAAGCCTGGTACTTTGAAGGGAAAATTGAATTCCAGGGGAAATAAAATGTTCGATAAACTTTCTAAAGAGTTGGATTTTCCGTTTAAAAGAATAGGTTCATTAGTAGTTTGCTTCGATAAAGAGGGCATTCCAGATCTTGAAAAATTAAAACAGCAGGGAATTGAGAATGGAGTACCTGATCTTGAAATATTAGATGGAGATAAAGTGAGGGAGATGGAACCTAATTTATCAAAGAATGTGATTGCTGCACTGTATGCTCCAACAGGTGGAATAGTCTGCCCTTATGAAATGACCATCGCACTGGCTGAAAATGCATTTACAAATGGAACGGAGTTTAAATTGGATACTAAAGTGACTTCTATAGTTAAAAGTGGGGGAAACTATTTAATAAAAACTGATAAAGGCGATATAGAGAGTAAAATTGTAGTGAATGCAGCAGGAGTATTTTCTGATGAAATAAATAACATGGTAAGTAAAAATAAATTGAGTATAATTCCTAGAAGAGGACAGTACTGTCTGTTTGACAAGGCGGTGGGAGATACCGTTTCCAGGACAATATTCCAGTTACCTACTAAAATGGGGAAGGGAGTTTTGGTTACCCCTACAGTAGATGGAAATCTTTTGATAGGTCCCGATGCAGAAGATATAGATGACAAGGAGGATTTAAATACTACCAGCGAAGGGCTTGGCTTCATAATTTCAAAGGCATCCCTCAGTGTAAATCAATTACCTATGAGGCAGGTTATAACATCGTTTTCAGGATTGAGAGCCCATGGTACAGGTGATTTTGTGATTGGAGAAGTAGAAGATGCTCCTAATTTTATAAATGCAGCTGGTATTGAATCACCAGGATTGTCCAGTTCACCTGCCATAGCAGTTGTCATTAGAGACATTATAGTAAATAGGTTGAAACCTGAAAAAAATGACAAGTTTAATCCAATAAGGAAGGGAATACCTAAATTTAGAGAGATGACTAATCAGGAAAGGAAGAAAATGATTGCCAAGAATTCTAAATATGGCAGGATAATATGCAGATGTGAAACTGTTACAGAAGGTGAAATAGTAGATGCTATAAGAAGACCGCTGGGAGCAAGAAGTGTGGATGGTGTAAAGAAGAGGACCAGGGCAGGTATGGGAAGATGTCAGGGAGGCTTCTGTGGACCTAGAGTGGTTGAAATTCTGGCACGTGAGCTTAGAATTTCGCCTCAGGAAGTGACTAAATCGGGAGAGCACTCGAACTTACTGGTGGGAAAAGATAAAGAGAATGTATCAGTCTAAATATCAAATTTGCTTGACTTTCGGTGCAGTCAAAAATCTTCTTAAATTGTAAACTGTGCATTGCAAATTGTGGATTGGATAAATTAGGATGATTTGGAGGTTTTAAATATGCGAGAATATGACGTAGTAATAATAGGCGGCGGTCCTGCAGGACTTGCAGCAGCTATATCGGTTAAAGAAGAAGGCATAGATAATATATTGATACTTGAAAGGGAAAATCAGCTTGGGGGTATACTGAACCAATGTATTCACAATGGATTTGGACTTCATGTTTTTAAGGAGGAACTTACAGGCCCCGAATATGCTCAGAGATTTATAGATAAAGTGAAAGACATGAACATTCCATATAAATTAAATACCATGGTACTTGATTTAAATAAGGATAAAATTATAACAGCAGTAAATGAAGAAGAGGGCATAATTGAGATAAAAGCTAAATCCATAATTCTATCCATGGGATGTAGAGAGAGGCCAAGAGGAGCGATAAATATACCTGGAAGCAGATGTGCTGGTATATATACAGCTGGTTCAGCTCAAAAATTTGTCAATGTGGAAGGGTATATGCCGGGAAAGGAAGTAGTAATATTAGGATCTGGTGATATAGGACTTATAATGGCCAGAAGAATGACTTTAGAAGGTGCAAAGGTTAAGGCTGTAGTAGAACTTTTGCCTTATTCCAGTGGCCTTAAGAGAAATATAGTTCAGTGTCTGGATGATTTTGAAATCCCGCTGAAGCTGAGTCATACAGTGACGGATATAAAAGGCAAGGAAAGAGTTGAAGGCGTAACTATTGCCGAAGTGGGAAAAGACAGAAAGGTCATAAAGGGCACGGAAGAATATATACCCTGTGACACCCTGCTTTTATCTGTAGGACTTCTGCCTGAAAATGAACTTTCCAGAAAAGCTGAAGTAAAATTGTCAAATATAACAGGAGGTCCTGTAGTAGATGAGAGCTTGGAAACCAATGTAAACGGAATATTTGCCTGTGGAAATGTACTTCATGTCCATGACCTAGTTGACAATGTTACTGCAGAAAGTTTGAATGCAGGTAAAAACGCTGCTAAATATGTAAGGGGAGAAAGTTTTAAAGGTAATAAAATAGAAGTTTTGGCTGTAGATGGGATTAGATACACAGTTCCTCAGTTTATAAACCCTGAGAATGTGGAAAAATCAATAGATGTTAGATTTAGAGTGGGAGATGTGTTTAAGGATAGCTTTATATCGGTGTATTTTGATGATGTTAGAGAGATGCATATAAAAAAGAGAATACTCACCCCGGGAGAAATGGAGAAAGTCAAACTTACCAGAGGGCTTTTAGATAAATATCCTAATTGTAAAAGAATAACCATAAAGGTAGAAGGGAAGTAAGAATATGAATAAAAGAGAATTGACCTGTATAGGTTGTCCTATGGGATGTCAGCTTTTAGTTAAATTAGAGGGAGATAAAGTGATAGAAGTTACGGGGAATACCTGTAAAAGAGGAGAAGAATACGGAAAAAAGGAGTGCACTAGTCCTACTAGGATAGTTACTTCTTCCGTATATGTAGAAGACGGAGAAATAGATGTTGTCCCTGTAAAGACGGAAAGAGATATACCAAAGGAAAAGATATTCGACTCTATAAGAGCATTGAAGGGAGTAGTGGTTAAGGCCCCTATAAATATAGGAGATGTTATACTTAAAAATGTAGCAGATTCAGGGGTGAATATTATAGCAACTAAAAAAGTTGACAGTGCAAATGATAAGACAGCATAAGCTAGAAGGCGTAGAAATTTTCTACGCTTTTTTAGATTAAGGCCGATAATATAATTTTTTAAATTAAGGATGTAGTTCTTCTATGTTATAATAATGTTATTAGCTATCGAGAGGCTTTTACATGTATATTGCATTTAGTACTTATAAAGTAGGAGGATTTAATGTGGGTAGAGAAACATTGGAAAAATTGATAGAAGAACTTGGAAATTTTAAACAGTTAAAACTTGAAAACATACCGGATATAGATCTATATATGGATCAGGTTACTACTTTTATTGAAGATAAATTAGGCTATTTGAAAAGAGATAAAAAAGACAGAACTATTACTAAAACTATGATAAACAACTATACTAAAGCAGGTATACTTATGCCTCCTGAGAAGAAAAAATATTCCAGGCAGCATATGATCTTAATCATATTGATTTATTATTTAAAACAAATTCTATCCATAGGTGATATCCAGAGCTTATTTTCCCCTATAGTAGATTCTATAATGTCGGGACAATATGATGAAGAGAATCTAAATAATATATATAAGACGTTTTTAAAGATAGAAGACAGTCAAGTAAAGACCTTTGTAGAGGACTTTGAGAGTAAAATTGAAAAACAGAATATTTTAGATGGAGGTTGTGATAATTCTGGTGAGAATTCAGGGGAAAAGTTAGATGAACTCATAGTGATTGTAATTATGTTGGTTGTAAAAGCCAATATAGAAAAGAGAATGGCGGAAAAAATAATCGACAATTTTTTCAAAAAATAGTATAAATAGAGTTTTTCATTGTTCAGTGAAAAGCTCTATTGGTTTCTTGATTATTATTAATGCTATTTGAACAATTTGTTGAAGCAGTTCTTACATATTAAGGTTTTACCTTTGTTGGCAGATATAATTTCATCATGCTGAAGTGATTTGCCGCAGATCTGACATTTGGGCACTGAGGTGTTCTCCTTGGGATTTTGTATTTTAATGCTGTTCTTATAAATTTTTTTTCTATTGGGAGGAGGTGAATAATTTATCTTTTCCTCTATAAAGTCATTTTCACAAATAGAATATTTTAGATTATAATGGCTTTCACCAAATAATTCTAGTTCAAATCTGGGATTATTTTTATCATAGAACTCCTCTGTAATTATTTTACGAATCTGGGCATCGTTTATTATAAGGCCGCTCTTTTCAATTCCATCAAATATACTTTTAGTTATATTGCTGGTATCAGGGTGCCTTTTTTTACTTTTGTAATACACCTTTAATACAGCTATTAGAGATTCTGATATAATCACTCCGGGATTTTGACTCCTGCATTCATAAGCTATCTGTTCTTCATACAGTGCATATCTGTCGTGGTATTTACCTGAATTATAAGGTAAAATAGCTCTTCCTTTTATATTGAATAATTTGAAATTGGACTTAGTTATGGGAGAGCCTTTTACTATAATTTTAGCATAGGATTTATTCATACTTTATTCCTCGGTATATTAGTAAGATTTAAAGATTGTATGAATCTTTATTATATATTATATCATATGTGTTCTAATCTGAAGTGGAAATGCTAGAAGAATTAAATTTAAAACCTACTATACTGTAAAAAAAATAAGTAGTATAATTCAATGATATAGATATAAATATGAGATAATTTAAATGGAAAGGTAAAAATGTTTATGGATAAGGGTATAAAAATATTGGCTATTGAAAGCAGCTGCGATGAAACCTCTGCAGCTGTAGTGATTGACGGAAGACAGGTGCTTTCAAATATAATATCTTCGCAAATAAATATTCATAAAAAATTTGGAGGTGTGGTGCCGGAGGTGGCATCTAGAAAGCATATAGAGGTTATAAGTATAGTAGTAAAACAGGCATTGGAAGAAGCTAAAATTGAGCTCAAGGATATAGATGCTGTAGGGGTTACTTATGGTCCAGGGCTTGTAGGTGCACTCCTTGTGGGTCTTCAATATGCGAAGGGACTGGCTTATGCATTGCATAGGCCTATGATCGGAGTGAATCATATAGAGGGCCATATAAGTGCTAATTTTATACAGTATAAGGATTTAGAACCGCCTTTTGTGTGTCTGGTGGTATCTGGAGGGCATACTTACTTAGTTTATATGAAAGATTATGGAAAATTTGAGGTATTAGGCCAAACTAGGGATGATGCTGCCGGGGAAGCCTATGACAAGGTGGCAAGAGCTATTGGACTGGGATATCCGGGAGGACCTAAAATTGATAGATTGGCCAGAGAAGGTAATCCGGAAATTATTAAATTTCCAAGGGCAAATTTTCATGATGACAGTTCCCTCGATTTTTCGTTCAGTGGATTAAAATCCTCTGTGTTAAATTATTTGAATCGAAAGGAAATGAAAAAAGAGATCATAAATAGGGCTGATGTAGCAGCTTCCTTTCAGAAAGCTGTGGTGAGTTTTTTAGTGGATAATGCATTGAAGGCATGTAGTTTAAAGCATGTAGATAGAATAGCTGTAGCAGGGGGTGTGGCAGCCAATACTTGCCTTAGGGAAACCTTGATAAAAAGAGGAAATGATAATAATATAAGGGTCATGTTTCCTGATTTTGTATTATGTACTGATAATGCAGCTATGATAGGAAGTGCGGCTTATTTTGAATATATCAAAGGAAATACAAGTCCCTTGAGTTTAAATGCAGTTCCCAATCTAAAATTGGGAGAAAGATAAGCAGGGAGCCCAAATCTTCGATTTGGTGCGAGTCGCTTAAGCAGACATACAAAATCTTAGATTTTGATATGGTCGCTTACTCTTTGAGCACTCCGCCGGACCGAAGGGAGGTGGAGTTTCCTAAGTTTGGAGCCCAAATCTTCGATTTGCGGTGGATGTAGTAAATTTTAATTGTGACACACTATTGGATATTTTATCATGATATAAAGTAACATAAATAATATATATAATATACTATTTACAAAACTGCTAGTAGGATATATAATAGTTTGTATTGACACTGATTTTTTGAATCTAAAAGAATTGCAGATGAGCACTTGGTTTTATAAAAGAAAACATGCTGTAATCTACGGCAGTTATAGAATGAAATACACATTAGCTAGAATTTTGTCGGAATTAATATATGAATGAATAAAATAGGAATAATTCAATTGAAATAATTTTATTACTTATATAT